>NZ_AP022822.1:1607500-1720000 GCF_011397115.1 Enterococcus saigonensis
AACAATTTATTTTTGAGTCTTATTGTAAGTAACAAATCGAAAAAAATATACTAAAAAGTCGAAAACATATTGTGCAAACTGCACGAAGTGTTTTCGACTTTTACTTTTATGCCATACTGGAAACGGCAAAATAATTACCATCTGGATCGGCAAAGTTGAATACTTCTCGATCACCTAATGAAATCATTTCTCCGCGAGGTACATTAAGTTCACCAACTTTTTTATAAAGCGTAAAGATGTCTTGGCTAAAAAACATTAACGATGGTGAATTGGTTGCAACTTCTGGTGAATTACTTTCAATAAAATTTCGATCATATAAAACAAAATGAGCTTTTGCATTTGTTGTGATTGCAAGTTCAACTACACTTGTCCCATCAACTTCTTGTTCTTCAATGATGACAAAATCCAAGGCTTGCCAAAACGTTACGGCCTTTTTGACATCATCTACATACAACATAATTTGAATATCTTCTGTAAACATCGTTTTCTCCTATGCTTCTGTTTGGAAATTAAGCGTTAATCCCGGCTCATCAGTGGCTATTTCTGTTACTTCATACGTCATGCGTTTTACAATATCAAATAACGGTGCCACAATTTCATTTACTTCTTCTTCTGTAACATCAGCTTGACTTTCAATTTTACGGTCCACAACGTGATTAATTTGGCTCACTCGTCCTGAAATCACATATTCTGCAAAAACCAAGCGAAAATCTAAAATACAACGAATAATCGAATTTTCTTTTGGGTAATTTGGATCTTCCGTATTTAATGGGGTAAAACCTACTTGTAATTGCGTTTCAAAATTCTGTTCTGGGTTAGGTTGATCGTAGTGATAGGCAGCTACCACTGGTTTTTGGCGTTTAATTTCCAAACTTATTCCTCCTTAAACATCTGTTTGCCGTCTAGTATAACACAAGCTTTTTTCAAAACTTAGTCTTATTTAACCGACAGTTATTAATTATAACTGCTATTGGGCTATATATTTTTTTAAATAGTCTACAGCTTCTTGCGCAGTTTTTACCGAAACAATTTTCATCTTTGTTTCAATTTTTTTTGCAGCCCGTATAGCATCGCGAGTGTTTGTATCTTTTTTTTCTAAATCCGCCGGTGCGAAAAATATTTCTGCTCCACTTTCAGAAGCACTAACGACTTTTTTATCGATTCCGCCAATTTGGCCAACATTCCCTTGACTATCAATAGTTCCTGTCCCCGCAATTTCATGACCGTTTCGTATGTCTTGTTTTATTAGTTGTTGGTAAATCTCTAAGGTGAACATTAATCCTGCTGATGGCCCTCCAATATTATCCACATCAAATTGAACTTTTTCTTGACTGTTCACTTGTGTGTGATCGGTCAGCGTAATCCCAATTCCGGCCTTTCCATTACTTGGCAATTTCATTAGCGCGCCACTTACGTTTTTTTCCTTTCCATCTTGTAAAAACGTAATTGTCACCTGATCTCCTACTTTTTTACTTTGAACATATTTCATAAAATCATCACTACTCTTAAAAGGCTGTGAGTCAACTTTTACGACGGTATCCCCAATTTTTATTTTGCCGTAAAAAGCCGAATTTTTCTCAACAGCTAAAACATAAACACCAAGATAATCCATTTTAAATGGCTTATCGGCCAAGTTGAGAGCTGCTGTAATAGCATTATTCTGTGAACTTTCCATATAAAAGTTTTGAATACGATTGTAGTCATCATCACTGGCAGTACCCATCAATTCTTCTTTGGTTACTAAGTCAGAAAAAGCTTGCGTTTTAGCAAATAGCGCAGTTGCAACAGTTGCTTGCCTGATTCCAACTGATGTTAAAGAAAATGAACCACTAAACTTATCTTTTTTATCATTAACTTTCACCAATGTATCTAACTTAATGGTAGAGCCGGGCGCTTCTATATAATATGGTATTGGTAACGCTACGCAAGCCATTAAAACTAACGCCAACAATAAAAGTAAAAGGCGTTTTACGGGTACTTTATGCTTCATAGTGATCACTCTTTTTCACCAATGCTTCAAATACTGGTTTTGGCAAATAATCTTTGACATCGCCACCAAAAGCGATGACTTCTTTTAAGATACTTGAGCTAATATGCGTATATTCAGGGCGGGCTAATAAGAATACCGTTTCAATATTTTTGTCTAAATGGTGATTCATTGTCATAATTTCTTTTTCATACTCATAATCTTTTACACTTCTTATCCCCCGCAATAAAAAATTAGCACCTAATTTTTTTGCACTAGTCACAGTTAGTTCGCTATCTTGTTCAATCACACGAACATTTGGAAGATGCTTAACTGACGCTTCGACTAAAGCTTTGCGCTCTGTTGGTGTGAATAAACTTTTTTTATTAGTATTCACAAAGACTCCCACGATAATTTCATCAAAAAGATCAGATCCTCGCTCAATTGTATCTAAATGTCCATTGGTGAAAGGATCAAAACTACCAGGAAATAATGCTATTTTACGCATGTGACGCCTCATTTCTATAAATTGTTATGCTAGTTATACCGTAATTTTGTTGTTTTATCTGTTTTAAATTCGCAATTTTAATCGGCAAAACAACTTCCTTTGCAGTTTCACAAACTATGACTGCCTGACTAGTGAATAGATTATTTTGTGCCATTGTTTCAAGTTCTGTAATAAGTTGTTGCTTAGCATACGGCGGATCTAAAAGAATTAAATCAAATTGTTTTTCTTCTGCTATAAACGCTGCTAAGGCATGCTTCGCTTCTTTTTTTAAAAGAGTAAATTTTTCAGGTTCTTTAGTAATGGCGACATTCTCTTTAATGATTTGTATGGCTTTAAAGTTCTTTTCCACGCAATATGCATGTTCCATACCTCTTGAAACAGCTTCAATGGCTAAGCCACCACTTCCACTATATAAATCTAAACAGATGCCACCGTCAAAGTAAGGACCGATCATATTAAAGATGGCGCCTTTCACTTTATCAGTTGTAGGGCGCGTATTATCGCCAGATAAACTCTTTAGCTTTCGACCACCATATTCTCCTGCCACGACTCTCATATTAATTCACCTCTTCAATCATATCCACAATATTTTACCATAACTCCCCCGGGTTGACCTTAAGAACTGCTAGCATTCTGAAAAAAGCATCCGCCAACATACTCATGATACTATCAAGATAATTAGAAACAATACATATTGTATTTATCCATAGTTCTTCTTTATTTGAAGAATATTGCAATTAAAAAAATTGATGTCCTCTCTTTTGAGAAGACATCAACTTTTTTAGACGTTTTCAGCTAATCGAATCGTCGTATTTAATTCTTCTACATCAAAACCGTCGTCATCAGCAACTTGATAGGCTGCCTTTGTACCAATTTTTTCGGCAAAATTCATTTCAACATCAGGTCGATAAGAAGCCGCAACATTTCGAACAAAGTGTAAATGTTCAATCTTATTCATTGTTTCTTCAAAAAGATCTTCGTCAAGATATAAGACGACATATTTTAGTTTGCGGGAAACATAATGTACTAACCCATAACGTTTCAAATTTTTTAATTGACGCAAGCTATAGACCCAAACAATCAGGCCACGTCTTTGTTTAGGCTTAAACTCAACTGTTGTATCAACTTGCATGACAATTTCCTCCACAATCAGACTTACTAGTTTCAAAAAAAGGATTTCCGTATGTGACTTTGACATCTTCAGAAAAAATTTGGGCAACTTGCTGACAAATAGCATCAAGTAATGCTTGCAACTGTGTTTCTGCTTGACGGAAATTCGCTACTGTCTCACATAAGTCTAATTCTCTTTTTTTTTGATAGAGTAATTTTCTTTTTTCTTTAATTCCAGGAGCATACGAACCGAAGCGGTTTAATTCTTCATAATCTTCTTTTGCTTTTTGAAAAGCTACTTTGCAAGCAATCGCCTGTTCATCTTGCTCCATATCACTACGTCTTCTTTCGTATTGCTGGAAAATACGACTTTGATAAATTTTACTGCTTAGATTTTCACACAACTGTCCTAAATGTAGCGTTGTTTCATCGTAAATCACGTTATTCACTATCCTCGGTTTCTTCTGTATCCTCTAACAAGATTACCATATTGTCTTCGGCAATGCCAACCCCAACTTTTTGTTGTCCTTCACTTAAAAAGCGTGTATGCAAGTAGGGATCACTGTAAAAGGACATAATTTGAAACATGGTGTCCATCACGGGACGATAATAAAGCCCCGTAACAGTTGGCATTTTCATTTTTTTTAATACTTGTTCGAATTCATCGCTGACGACTAAAAAAGGTTGAGGATTTGTAACATCTTTCATTCGTTCAAATTGCTTAAATCGTTCCTCATTCAAATATTTTCGTGGATCTTTTAAAAAATCCACTATCATGTCATCTGCTCGACCTTGTAGTGTAAAGTTTGTTGTATAAGGCGCACGATTTTCAATTTGTCGCAAAACATTCAACAATTCAAAAGCCGACGTTTCCTTTAGACGATTAACTTTATCCCAATCTGTTAACTGTGTTTTATAAACTTCTGGTAGTTGACCTTCAATTGAAGTATAAGGTGCTAATTCCAATAACATTTGTTTATCAAGATACGTAATTCCCATTAACTGTGATTTTTTTTGATTGAAAAAAAGGCTTGCAAACGTATCGTTATTAAAAGCTACCAACGGACGATAGTTCATATCTTCTTCCATTAACTCAAATTGAATCTTTTCACCATTGTAATCCAATGAAAAATTGGGATATAGCATAGTAACCTTTGTTAAATCGTTCATGGTCATTCCAGATTTAAAAGGTACCGTGTGTTTGTCATCGTTACCTGCAACTTTCACTGCCGCAATTTTACCATCCCGGATATTAGCTGCAACATAGCTGGTCTTATTCTTAGTCTCATAAGTATTCACACGATAGCCAAAGCCACTGTCATAACTAACCAGTGGCTTACCTAAAATATTCGTTAATTCGCTTGAACTTTTACCAATTAAATTCGCATACCCGGAAACTTTAATCGGCTCATATTTCAAACTTGTCTGACTCACATCTTTGTTTGTCTGATTATTATAGGCAGGGGCTTGACGTGTAAAGAAGACCGGTTGCAGATAGACTATAAAAATTGCCACTAAAAGCAGCAAGAAAAAGATAAGTCTACGTTTCACAGCAAGTCCTACTTTCTAACTTTCAGTAATTTCAATTAGCAGATCATCTTGAGCGATGGATTCGCCACTAGACACGTAAATATGCTTAACCACGCCATCAAACCTGGCCTCAATCGCTGTTTCCATCTTCATGGCTTCAGTAATTAATAAGGTATCGCCCCGCTTAACTTGTTCGCCTTTTTCCACGAGAACTTCTAAGACAGATCCTGGCATTGTTGCGCCGATTTGCTCTTTGTTAGTCGGCTCTGCTTTTTGTTTAGTTTGCACTGCACTGATAATAGATGTATCTTTTACTACTACCTCACGACGTTGTCCATTTAAGTTAAAGAATAAAACACGATTTCCTTCAATGTCTGGTTCCCCGATTTCATCTAGTCGAATAATTAAAATTTTGCCCTTTTCAATTTCGACATTGATTGTTTCACCAAGACGCATACCTTGGAAGAAAGTTGGTGTGTCTAAAACTGTAATGTCAGCAAACTTTTCATAGGCAGTGCGATAATCAAGAAAAACTTGTGGATACATTAAGTAACTCAATATTTCTGATAATTTTGGTTCATAGCCAACTTTTTCTGCTAACTCACGTTTAACTTTTTCAAAGTTGACTGGTTCTGCTAATGATCCAGGACGAACTGTAAAGGCGGGACGACCTTTTAAAATAATCTTTTGTAATTCAGCTGGAAAACCGCCAACTGGTTGTCCAAGCTCTCCTTGGAAGAAAGTAATTACAGACTCTGGAAAATTATACTCGTCGCCTTTTTCATAAACATCTTGTTCACTTAAATTATTTTGAACCATAAATAAGGCCATATCCCCCACAACTTTTGAAGAAGGCGTCACCTTGACAATATCCCCAAACATCAAATTAACCGTTTGATACATTTCCTTAATTTCATCCCAACGTTCCTCCAACCCAACTGCTTTTGCCTGTTGCTGTAAGTTAGAGTATTGTCCTCCTGGCATTTCATGTTTATATACTTCTGTTTGAGGCGCGTTTA
This sequence comes from Enterococcus saigonensis, assembly GCF_011397115.1. Lineage (NCBI taxonomy): Bacteria > Bacillati > Bacillota > Bacilli > Lactobacillales > Enterococcaceae > Enterococcus > Enterococcus saigonensis. The sequence goes on from NZ_AP022822.1 coordinate 1,613,634, forward strand.
GACCATTTTCAAAAGGTTTGTAAAACATACGGACATCTTCCCAATAATGATTTAATTGTTGGGCATTATCAATATTAATTTTCGGCTGTCTTTCATCTTGATCTAAAGCAAAATATAAGCTATTCATGCTTGGTTGGCTAGTTGAAGAGCTCATTGCGCTAGTAGCAACATCCACGATATCAACGCCTGCTTGTGTCGCAGCAGAATACGTAATAATTCCATTGCCACTTGTATCGTGTGTGTGTAAATGAATAGGCAATGAAATAGTATCTTTTAATTCACTTATTAAACGATAAGCTGCTCGTGGTTTCAACAAGCCTGCCATATCTTTAATGGCAATAATATGAGCACCAGCTTGCTCTAGTTCTCTAGCCATATTTTTGTAGTATTCTACGTTATATTTTGCTCGACTTGGATCATTTAAGTCTCCAGTGTAACAAATTGCAGCTTCAGCGATTTTTCCATTATCTCGGACCGCTTGAATACTTTTTTCCATTTGTGGTAACCAATTTAAACTATCAAAAATTCGAAAAATATCAATTCCTTGCGTAGCAGCTTCTTTGATAAATTCTGTAATAACATTATCTGGATAGTTAGAATAGCCAACTGCGTTTGAACCTCTAAATAGCATTTGAAATAATGTATTTGGCATTAATTTTCGTAACGTTTGTAGACGTACCCAAGGGTCTTCATTTAAGAAACGGTAAGCAACATCAAAAGTTGCGCCACCCCACATCTCTGTAGAAAATAGTTGTGGCAAAGCCTTTTCGGTTTTTAAAGCAATTTTTTCAAAATCATGCGTTCTCACACGTGTTGCCAATAAACTTTGGTGAGCATCGCGAAATGTTGTATCTGTTAGTAAGAGTTGGTTTTGTGCTTTAACCCATGCTACCACTGCATCAGCACCTTTATCATCTAAGATATTTTTAGCTGTTACAATGTCTTTTTCAGATTCAATTAATTTATGGGGTAATCTAGCTTCACCATAATATTTCTTTTTACTCTTCTCAATACCGGGAAATCCATTAATGGTAATTTCACTAATATACTTCATTGTTTTATTTCCACGATCTCTAGTAGATGGGAAAACAAACAGTGTAGGAGTATTGTCAATGAATGTTGTTTTTGCATCCCCGCTTTGAAATTCAGGGTGGTTGATGACATTAGTCATAAACGGTATATTCGTTTTCACGCCACGAATTCGAAATTCTCGCAGACAACGTTGCATTTTTTGAATTGCTTGTTCAAAAGTACTTGCATGAGTACACACTTTAACTAACAATGAGTCAAAATAAGGAGTAACGACAGCCCCTGCATAGGCATTTCCAACATCCAACCGCACACCAAAACCACCGGGTGAACGATACGTGTCGATTTTACCTGTATCTGGCATAAAATTATTAACAGGATCTTCTGTAGTAATTCGACATTGGATTGCCGCACCTTTATAAGTAATTTCGTCTTGTTTTGGGATACCGATTTCCGCATGCAAATCTTTACCTTCAGCAATTAAAATCTGAGACGTAACAATATCAATGTCAGTAATCATTTCCGTAATTGTATGTTCTACTTGAACGCGAGGGTTTACTTCAATAAAATAAAATTGATCTTCCTCAACCAAAAATTCCACCGTACCAGCATTAATATAGCCAACATGTTTCATCAATTTCACGGCTGCTTGACAAATTTCTTTGCGTTGCACATCGTTTAAAGAAACACAGGGGGCCACTTCAACTACTTTTTGGTGACGGCGCTGAACGGAACAATCTCGTTCAAATAAATGAACTATATTGCCATGACTGTCACCCAAAATTTGAACCTCAATGTGTTTAGGATTACCAATATATTTTTCTACATAGACTTCATCACTGCCAAAAGCGGCTTTTGCCTCACTCTTTGCCCGCTCATAACCATCTTTTGCTTCTTTTTCGTCATGTGCTACTCGCATACCACGACCACCACCGCCCAAAGCGGCTTTAATCATAATCGGATAGCCATGGGTATTTGCAAAGGCTAATACTTCATTAATTGTGGCTACTGGTCCATTCGTCCCAGGGATTGATTGAATTCCTGCAGCAATGGCTGCTTCTTTGGCTTTAATTTTATCACCAAAAATATCAAGATGGTGAATACTTGGCCCAATGAACACCAATCCTTCTTCAGCACAACGTTTGGCAAAAGCCAAATTTTCAGAAAGAAAACCATAACCTGGGTGAATTCCTTCCGCACCGGATTCTTTTGCAATTCGAATAATATCCTCAATATCCAAATACGCATCGATTGGTTTTTTCCCCTTGCCAACTAAATAAGCTTCATCAGCTTTAAATCGATGAACAGAGTATTCATCTTCGGCAGCATAAATACCCACCGTCCCTATTTGTAACTCTGAACAAGCACGAAAAACACGAATAGCAATTTCACCACGGTTAGCAACGAGAATTTTTTTCATCAAACCACTCCTTGAGATTTAATCTATTGTTAGCTAAACATTAGCTGAACTCATTTTTTGGTTGGAATAGACTTTCTTTTTGATGTTCGATTATTTGTTGAGATACCATACTGCTTCTTTTTTTCGTCAGCGCTAATATTTAAAGCAAAACCTATACAAATCGAAAGCATTAAAAGCGAGGAGCCCCCTTGACTTAAAAATGGGAACGTAATACCAGTCAAAGGAATGATTCCAGTAATCCCACCCAAATTAACAAATACTTGAATCAAAAATAGTGACCCAATTCCAATACACATCATGGAGTTAAAAGCATCTGTTGAGCGAATTCCCACAAGAAAAATTCGAGCAATCATATAAAACAATAATGCTAAAACCAATAATGCTACAATCAAACCTAATTCTTCAATTACAATTGCAAAAATGTAATCGGTATGGGCGAACTTCAAAAAGCCTTTTTTCTGAATGCTATTGCCTAAACCGCGACCAAAAAGACCGCCATTATAGATTGCGTAATAACCATTCACCATTTGATGCCCCAAATTGAACTCATCTTTAAAGGGATTTTGATAAATTGCAAAACGACTATACACATGGGCCGGAATTAAACTCCCTTTTGTCAGATTGATTAACTGAATAACCCCAAAAGAGCCTACTACACCTGCAATCCCTAAAACTAACGTGTATAAATAGTTAATTCCGCTAGCCATAATGACAGAAAAAGCAATCAAGGTAATGACAGCCGCATTCCCAAAGTCAGGCAATAAGGCAATTAAAAGTAAACCAAAGATGACATAAACTAACGGTCGAAAAACCGTATTAAAAAAAGGTTTGCCTTGTATGGTTTTTTGGCGGGTTGAAAGTTTCAAAGCTAAAAACCAAATCGTCGTAATCTTAAAAAATTCCGCAGGTTGAATATTAACCGGACCAAAAGATAACCAACCTTTAGCACCATTAACTTCTTGACCAATTACCAAAACGACTAAAAGTAATACAATAACAATAATCATCGCCATAGAGGCAAAAGCCTTATTGCGAATAACATCAGTTTTCATCTTATAAATAAAACTGATAGCCACCAAACTTAAAAGCCAAAAAACAGCTTGGTTAATGACTGAACTCATAAAATTCTGACCTTGTTCAACTAAAAGATAGGAAGTTGAACTAAATACCATCACCAATCCTAATACACATAAAATTAAATAAGGAATTAGAATACTATAATCCAAAAGGTGTCTTTTTTTTATCTTTTGTGGCAAGGCTTACGCCTCCTTGTTCGTCTTTTGATCTTCATAAACCTCAGAATATAAGCGGTTTAATTCTCTTTCCAAATCGCTTAACAATTGATGTCCTTCATCATTTTTTATGATGCCTAGACGCACTGCAAAGGTTACCTGACGAGACAAGCCGTACATTTGTGTATCAACAACTTCCTCAAAAGCCTTACATTGAGAAATACATAAACTATTTTTTTGATTGCGAATTAATTTTTTAATGCGGTCGGCATCTTGCATCAATAATTCCAAAGCAAATTCATGAGAAATTGAATCCATCTCTAATCCAACCTTTCTTTCTTAGTTTCATTATTATAGCATAATCGCCTATTGATTGGGACAAAATACTGGAAAGCTTCGTAAAACTTTCAAGAAAGTCAGAATAAACCCGAACATTTTATTAAAAATTACCTTTTACCGTTTATACAACCACATACCGTGAAACACGGGCGACTTGTGAAACAAAAAACAGGATAATGAAACTGATAATAAAATAATATACGCAAAAATATTGTTAGATTAGCTTTTAGTTAAAAAAACTTTTCCACAAAAAAACCAAACCTTATAAAAAGGTTTGGCCAAAAAAATTATTTATCTGCAGTTTTTTTCTTTTTCGCTGCTTTTTCACGTTCGTTTTTATTTAAAATCTGTTTACGCAAACGAATGCTTTCTGGGGTTACTTCACAATATTCATCATCATTTAGAAACTCTAAAGACTCTTCTAATGTTAAAATACGTGGTTTTTTGATAACAGAAGTCTGATCTTTAGTAGCAGAACGAACATTTGTCATTTGTTTTGCTTTAACGATATTAACCGCTAAATCATTATCTCGGGAATTTTCGCCAACAATCATTCCTTCGTATACTTCCGTACCAGGTTCAACAAAAACAGTCCCGCGTTCTTCAACTGACATAATAGAGTAAGTTGTAGCTTTCCCATTTTCCATTGAAACTAATGCACCGTGATGACGACCACCGATTGTCCCTTGAATCATTGGCAAATATTGATCAAACGTATGGTTCATAATCCCATATCCGCGAGTCATGGACAAGAATTCCGTTGTAAAACCAATCAATCCACGTGCTGGAGCTAAAAAGACTAAACGAATTTGACCATTACCGACATGAATCATGTCTTGCATTTCTGCTTTTCGTTGACCCAATGCTTCAATCACAGAACCCATGTATTCTTCTGGCGTATCAATTTGTACGCGTTCAAACGGTTCACATTTTACTCCATCAACAATTCGTTCAATAACTTCCGGACGAGATACTTGCAACTCATAACCTTCACGACGCATATTTTCTATCAAAATAGACAAATGCAATTCCCCACGACCAGAAACAGTCCAAGCATCTGGTGCAATTGGATCTACCCGTAAAGAAACGTCCGTTTGTAATTGAGACATTAAACGCTCTTCAATTTTACGAGCTGTTACCCATTTTCCTTCGCGACCAGCAAATGGTGAATTATTCACTAAGAAAGTCATTTGTAAAGTTGGTTCATCAATATGCAAGATTGGTAGCGCATCTTGGTGTTCAACAGGTGTTACTGTTTCACCAACGAAGATATCTTCCATACCAGAAACTGCAATTAAATCGCCAGCTTTTGCTTCTTTAATTTCCAACCGTTTTAAACCGAAGAAACCAAATAATTTGGTAACACGGAAGTTTTTAATTGTACCATCTAATTTAATTAAAGATACTTGGTCACCTACAGCAATTTTACCGCGGAAGACACGACCGATTCCGATACGACCAACGTAGTCGTTATAATCAAGTAACGATACTTGGAACTGTAATGGTTCATCACTGTTATCAATTGGAGCTGGAATGTGTTCAATAATGGTGTCAAAAATTGGTGACATTGTATGTTCTTGCTGGCTCGGATCATCAGATAAACTAGAAGTTCCATTTACAGCAGAAGCATAGATTACTGGAAACTCTAATTGGTCTTCATCCGCACCTAATTCAATAAATAATTCTAAGACTTCATCAACAACCTCTGCCGGACGAGCAGAATCTTTATCAATTTTGTTCACAACTACAATTGGTGTCAAGTGTTGCTCTAAAGCTTTTTTCAACACAAAACGTGTTTGGGGCATGGTACCTTCGTATGCATCAACAACTAAAACAACACCGTCAACCATTTTCATGATTCGCTCTACTTCACCACCGAAGTCCGCGTGTCCCGGTGTGTCCATAATGTTAATTTTAGTACCTTGATATTCGACGGCAGTATTCTTTGCCAAAATCGTAATACCACGTTCTTTTTCCAAGGCATTGGAGTCCATGGCGCGCTCTTCTAAGTGTGTGTGGCTGTCTAGGGTATCGGATTGTTTTAATAATTCATCTACGAGGGTCGTTTTACCATGGTCAACGTGGGCGATAATGGCCACATTGCGAATATCATTTCTTAATTTCAATTTATCTTGCTCCTTTAATCTTGTGTATAATCTGACGGCTCATTATAACAGATTATCTTTCTGAAATATAGTGAAAACTTTCAAAAAGACGCAATCTTATCTACAACTTTTTTAAATCTGCTAAAAAAAGCCGAGTTTCCGGGATTATTATCCTTTAATTTCCATAATATTTTCATAAGCTTTAGGTGTCGCAGCAACAAAAAGCTCACGATCAACTAAATTAAGCTTGTGACCTTCTATATTAGACATACGGAGTCCTAACTCCTCAATTAAGACCCCACCTGGAGCATAGTCCCAAGGGGCTAGGCGTGAGACGTAAGCTGCTCGTCTTCCCATTAAAAGACCAATTAGCTCATAACCTGCGCATCCTGTCATACGCACACCTAAAGCCATCTCTCCCATCTTTTGCACATGCCAGCTATCTTTTTGATACATTACATGATTCAAACCAATTAGACCTTCTGACAGTGAGATATCTTTTGGCGGTTCAATTTTTTCATCATTACAATACACGCCGATACCGCGTCCGCCCCACAAAAATTCATTTTTCATGACATTATATACAAAACCTAATTTTCCAATACCGTCTTCGTAAACGGCTACCATAATGCAAAAATTTTCTTGCTCTAAGACAAAATTCATTGTCCCGTCAATTGGATCTATGATAAATACACGACCGCTAAAAGCTTCCAAACGATCCTTTCCGTCTTCTTCTCCTAAAATTTTTGCATCAGGATCAAAAGCCATAATCCGCTGTGTCAAAAATTTCTGCGTCGCTTTGTCAAGGTTAGTAACTAAATCTGTCCGCCCACTTTTGGTGTCAATTACCAAGTCGTCTGTTTGAAAACTTTTTTTGATGACTTCACCCGCGTCATAAATCCAGCTTTTTATTTCATTTACCATTACTTCCATACTTAATTTGTCACCTTCAACTTTCCCATTGGATTTTCTTTGGCAATTTTTAACGCATGGTATAACGAATATCCTGATAAAACTTCAAATTCTTTACCCAAACGGCGTTCTTCTCCAATACTTGGAACAACTTTTTTAAATTGCTGATAAACTTCTAGAAATTTTTCTGTTGCAACGCCCTTTTCATATACAGTTTCTAGCGTTTCCCACATTTTCATGACAATCACCATTTCCTCTGTTGACCAAGACAAATCAAGAGGATATTGATATTCTCGCATATAATTCACCTCTAGGTTAGTTTAGCATAGGAGACAAGCCAAAGAAAGAAGCTGCACCAGACATGGCACAGCTCCAATTTAGGTATTTTAGCTTTTTAAATATGGATTGGCATACCCAAAGCAAGTTCAGACGCATCCATAACAATTTCGCCAAGTGATGGATGTGGATGAATCGTCAAAGCAATATCTTCTGCATTCATGCCAGATTCAATCGCCAAGGCAAGTTCAGAAACCATATCACTAGCACCAACACCTGCAAGTTGTGCGCCGATTAAAACATTGTCTTCAACTGTTGTCACTAATCGAATGAAGCCTTCTGTTTTACCTAATGATAACGCCCGACCATTACCAGAGAACGGGAATTTAAAAGCTTTTGCTTCTAGACCAGCTTCTTTTGCTTCAGCAATTGTCATCCCCACTGAAGCAAGTTCAGGATCAGTAAATGCAACAGCCGGCATCGCTTTGTAATCAACAGCAACTTTTTTGCCACTAATTGCTTCAGCAGCAATTTTTGCTTCATAGCTCGCTTTATGAGCTAAAGCTGCTCCTGGAACAATATCACCAATTGCAAAAATATTTGAAACATTTGTACGTCCTTGTTTATCAACGGTGATTAAACCACGTTCGCCAATTTCAACACCTGTTTGTTCCAAACCTAATTCATCAGTATTTGGACGACGACCAACTGTTACCATCACATAATCTGCCGTGATGCTTTCTTCTTTACCATCCACAGCATATTTGATTGTAACACTATCACCATTATCAACAGCTTCTTTAGCCATAGCATTGGTTATCACCGTCATGCCTTTTTTCTTAAATTCATCTTCAACGATCTTAACCATATCTTTTTCATAAGTCGGTAAGATTTGTGGTGAACCTTCTAGAATAGTTACATTAGCGCCAAGGTTAGCATAAGCTCCACCTAATTCAGCACCAATCACCCCACCACCGATGATGACAAAGTTTTTAGGTACTTCTTTTAATGCTAAACCACCAGTAGAATCTAGGACGCGTCCACCAAATTTGAAACCAGGAATTTCAATTGGACGAGAACCAGTCGCAACAATTGCATTATTGAAGGAATAAGTTTGGGCAGAATCTGGATGAATCACACGTAAAGTATGATCATCAACAAAATAGGCTTCACCTTCTAAAACTTCAACTTTGTGTTTTTTTAGTAAAAAACCAACGCCACTAGTTAGTTTATTAACAACGCCATTTTGTTTCCATTCTTGGGTTGCAGTGAAATCTAATTTTACATTTTCACTTGAAACACCAAATAATTTTGAATCAAGCGATTCTTGGTAATGATGCCCAGCAGAAATTAAAGCTTTTGATGGAATACATCCAACATTTAAGCAAACTCCACCAATATACTCTTTTTCTACAATGGCAACTTTTTGTCCCATTTCAGCAGCACGGATGGCAGCAACATAGCCACCAGGTCCAGCTCCGATTACAACTGTATCTAATTCGATAGCGAAATCTCCAACTACCATGAGTCTATCATCCTTCCATTAACATTAGCTCTGGGTTAGCTAACAAGCGTTTAATATTATTCATTGCTTTTTGAGCAGTGGCGCCATCAACGATACGGTGATCAAAACTTAATGAAAGCTTCATCACGCGGCCCACTACGATTTCACCTTCAGCATTAACGACTGGTTGTTGTGAAATGGTACCCACACCTAAAATAGCAACTTCAGGGTAATTGATAACAGGAGTAAAGAATCCACCGCCAACTGAGCCAATATTGCTGATTGTGATTGTTCCATTACGCATATCATCTGCAGCAAGTTTACCGTCATGAGCTAGTTGTGCTTTATCATTAATTTCATCAGCAATCGCAAACATACCTTTTTGATCCGCATTTTTGACATTTGGTACGTATAGACCATGGTCAGTATCTGTGGCGATCCCTACATTATAGTAATGTTTATAAACAATTTCTTGTTTCACATCGTCAATAGAAGCATTTAAAACTGGGAATTTCTTCACCGTAGCTGTTAATGCTTTGACAACATATGGTAAGAAGGTCAATTTCGTGCCATTTTCAGCAGCAACTTCTTTGAATTTTTTGCGATGATCCCAAAGAGCAGAAACTTCAACTTCATCATGTAACGTTACATGAGGAGCAGTTTGTTTGCTAGTCACCATTGCTTTGGCAATTGCTTTTCGTGTTGGCGTTAAAGCAACACGTTCTTCCATATCGCTCATAGTTGAAGTAAAGGCTTTTGGCGCTGGTGCTGCTTTAGCTGCTGGTTGACTTGGTTGTACATCTACAGATTGTGAAGGCGTTGCTGAATCTTTTGCAACTACACCGCCGCCATTTAAGAAGCTATCAATATCTTCTTTAATAACACGACCACCTTTACCTGTAGCTGTTATTTGCGAGATGTCAACATCTTTTTCACGCGCATATTGACGAACTGAAGGCATCGCCAAAACACGCTTATTAGGATTTGCCACTTCAACTACTTCACTTGTAGCAGGTGCAGCAGACACTACTTTTTCTTCACTTACGGGGGCTGATTGTGCTGATGCATCATTATGACCTGGTGCATCAATTTCAACCAATACATCGCCTACATTGGCTACTGTCCCTTCTGGAACAACAATATTTTTAACCGTACCTGTAACAGGTGATGGAATTTCTTCGACTGATTTATCATTTTGTACTTCTAATAACGTATCATCTTCGTTGATTGTATCGCCTGGTTTGACAAACCATTTTACGATTTCGCCTTCTGCAATACCTTCGCCAATGTCCGGTAGTTTAAATTGATAAATGCCACCACTAGCAGCAGCTTGTTCAGTAGGTGTTGCAGCTGGTTGCGCTGGTGTTTGCTCAGTCGCAGCTACACCACTATCACCTTCATTATCTTCATACCCAGGAGCATCAATTTCCACCAACACGTCACCTACGTTGGCTACTGTTCCTTCTGAAACAATAATATTTTTCACTGTACCTGTAACAGGTGATGGAATTTCTTCGACTGATTTATCATTTTGTACTTCTAATAACGTATCATCTTCGTTGATTGTATCGCCTGGTTTGACAAACCATTTTACGATTTCGCCTTCTGCAATACCTTCGCCGATGTCCGGTAATTTAAATTGAAAAGCCATTTATAATCTTTCCTTCCTGAAAATAGAATCCATAAACTTACGTCTAATTAAAAGTTGACGATTTCTTTTACTTTTGCTTCAATATCAGCAGCATTTGGCAACCAAATATTTTCAGCTTGACCAAACGGGAAGACTGTGTCTGGTGCTGAAACACGGCCAACAGGAGCTTCAAGAGATAAAACAGCTCGTTCAGAAATTTCAGAAACAACTTGAGCGCCTACACCAGCTTGTTTTTGTGCTTCTTGTACAACAACAACACGACCAGTTTTTTCAACAGATGCGATAATTGTTTCGATATCTAATGGCGCAACTGTGCGAAGGTCAATAATTTCAGCATCAATGTTTTCTTTAGCTAAATTATCTGCAGCTTTAATCGCTTCACGAACCATAGCACCGTAAGTGATAATTGAAACATCTTTACCTTCACGGGTTACAGCAGCTTTATCCAAGGGTACTTCATAAGCTTCATCTGGCACTTCGTCACGGAATGAACGATAAAGTTTCATATGTTCCAAAAAGACAACCGGGTCGTTACTACGAATTGATGCAATCAATAAACCTTTAGCATCATAAGGATTTGAAGGAATAACTACCCGTAAACCAGGAGATTGTGCCATTAGTCCTTCTAAGTTATCTGAGTGAAGTTCTGGTGTATGCACGCCACCACCAAATGGTGAACGAATTGTAATTGGTAAATTACGTGTACCGCCCATGCGGTAACGTGTCCGTGCCATTTGACCAACGATTTCGTCCATTACTTCAAAAACAAAACCAAAGAATTGGATTTCAGGAACTGGACGGAAACCTTCAAGTGCTAAACCAAAAGCTAAACCACCAATACCCGATTCTGCTAATGGTGTGTCAAACACGCGGTCTTCACCATATTTTTCTTGCAAACCTTCTGTTGCGCGGAATACCCCACCATTTTTACCTACATCTTCACCAAATACTAAGACATTTTCGTCAGCACCTAATTCCAAACTCAATGCGTCGGTGATCGCTTGGATCATTGTTTTTTGCGCCATGACTATTTCGACTCCTTCGCTTCATAAAATGCAATTTGTTCTTTAATACTCTGTGGTTGTACTTCATACATACTCTTCAAGAAATCAGAAACTTTTTGTTTTGGTACACGATCAGCTTCCGCAATGGCTGCTTTGATTTCTTCTTTTGTCTTTTCGATGACCTCTTCTTCTTTTGCCTCTGACCAAAGTCCTTTTTCAGTTAAGTAGGTACGCATGCGAATTAATGGATCTTGTTGTTGCCATTCGTTGTCTAAATCTTTTGAACGGTAACGGGTTGGGTCATCACCAGAAAGTGTATGTGGACCGTAGCGATACGTTAAAGTTTCAATTAAAACAGGACCGTTTCCAGCAGCAGCCCATTCTCTAGCTGCTTTAGAAACCGTATATACTGCAAGAGCGTCCATACCATCTACTTGAATGCCTGGAATACCAGCCGCCGCTGCTTTTTGTGCCAATGTTTTAGCTGCAGTTTGTTTTTCCCGTGGTGTGGAAATAGCAAACCCATTATTTTGAATATAGAAAACCGCATTCGCGTGGTATGCACCCGCAAAGTTAATCGCTTCATAAAAATCCCCTTGTGATGAACCACCATCGCCAGTATAAACAAACGTAACATTTTTACTGTTGCGTTTTTTCAGACCTAGTGCTACACCTGCAGCTTGCACATATTGTGCACCAATAATAATTTGCGGTGGCATTGCGTGTAAGTCTTCTGGATATAAGTTCCCTGCAACGTGTCCACGAGACCACAAAAAGGCTTCTTTTAATGGTAAGCCATGTTGAACAAGTTGTGGTACGTCACGATAACCAGGAAACAAGCGATCTTCTTTTTCAAAAGCAAAATGACTTGCTAACTGACTTGCTTCTTGTCCTGCAGTTGGTGCGTAAAATCCTAGACGACCTTGACGGTTTAATGCAGTTGAACGTTGATCTAAAACACGTGACCACACCATTTGTGTCATTAATTCAACTAATTCATCATCACTTAAGTCAGGGATTAAATCTTTATTAACCACCTTGCCGTTCTTATCTAATGCCTGATACGTTGGAAAATCAGCATTGATCTCATCCAAAATCTTTTGGAAATCGATTACATTCTTTGCCATTTTATTATCCATTCCTCTCCTAAATAAATGACCCTAAGTATAACAGCATAATATTCTGTATTAGGTAATTCGTAAAACTTACATCACTAAGCTATCATTTATCCGAAAGAAATACAACTAAGACGCTCACTAAATCACGAAATAAAAATTCGTTAAAACAGCTTGATAGCCGATTATTTTTGTGAAATTCATCACATTTATAAAGCGCTTTTAAAAATTTGGATTTTAGTTGACAAAATCTCGAATAATTGTTAGTACAGCAAACTAATAAAAATGCGACAGCTACCTGTATAGCTGTCGCATTTCTTTACTTTCATACCCATTCGGAAGTAAATTTAATATATAGTCGTTTGGCAATTTCAATCACAATCAAGTACCCACTAATAATTAAAATAAACCACCCCCAATACTCTGTTGGTAGCATCACGAAATCAAAAACACTTCGTAAAGGAGATAAAACTAGAACAAAACCTGTTACAATTGCTAAAATACTTGTCAAAATGACTGATAGTGAAGCACGACTTTGAATAAAGGGGACTTTTCTGGTTCGAACCATGTGGACTACCAGTGTTTGCGTTGTTAAGCCAACTAAAAACCACCCCGTTTGAAAAAGACTTTGCTCCCCTACAGCATTAGCGCCTAAAACAAACCACATTACTAAAAATGTTAAAATATCGAAGATACTAGAAACAGGCCCAATTGAGACAGTAAATTTGAATAAGTCGCTAATTTCCCAACGGACAGGTTTTACCAATTCTTCTTCGTCTACATTATCCCAAGGAATTGTCAATTGTGCCATGTCATAAATCAGATTTTGTACTAGTAATTGCATAGAAAGCATCGGTAGAAAAGGTAGAAAAGCACTCGCTACTAAAATGGAAAAGACATTCCCAAAATTTGAACTGATTGTAAACTTAATATATTTCATCATATTAGAAAAAACGCGACGCCCTTCAATAACTCCAGTTTCCAATACATTCAAACTTTTTTCTAACAAAATAATAGAGCTTGCGTCTTTCGTAATATCCGCTGCTGTATCAACTGAAATACCGACATCGGCTTTACGCAATGCCGGTGCATCATTAATTCCATCGCCCATAAAGCCAACAGTATGACCTTTTCGTTGAATAACTTCAATTAAACGAGATTTTTGCATTGGGTTTAATTTAGCAAACAAATTTGTTTCGTCCACTTGTGCCATCAACTCTTCATCTGATAAAGCTTCAATATCTGTCCCCAACAAAATATTGGTAACGCGAATTCCAACATCTTGACAGACTTTTTTGGCTACAATCGCATTATCTCCCGTTAAAACTTTTACCGCAACACCATGGTCATGTAATGATTTAATAGCCGAGGTAGCTGACTCTTTAGCCGGATCCAAAAAGCCCATAAAGCCAATCAATGTCATATCTTTTTCATCAGCTACGGTGTAATTTGCCGTAGTGTGTGCATCTTTTTTTACTGCAACAGTTAAAACACGCATCCCTTGTTCGTTCATTTTCATATTTACGTTGCGCATTTTTTCTCTTAGAGCTGCATCCATCGGCACAACTTCGCCGTCAATTTCGGCATATTTACAAACTTTTTCCATCTCTTCTACAGCACCTTTTGTCACCATAATTTGATGGTTGTCTGCTTTTACTACAACAGTTAAACGGCGGCGAGAAAAATCAAAAGGAATCTCATCAATCTTAACCACATCTTTAAAAGGTAGAGTTAAATTTTTTGCTTCAAAATAATTTAAAACTGCAATATCCATCAAATTTTTCCAACCGGTTTGATAATGAGAGTTTAGATAGGTCATTGTGAGAACATTTTGATTTTCTTTCCCCATTGGATTTAAATGTTGCACTAACACAACACGATCTTCGGTAATTGTCCCTGTTTTATCCGTACACAATACATCCATACTGCCCAAATTTTGAATAGAAGGTAATTCTTTTACGATTACTTTTTGTTTGGATAAAGCTAGCGCTCCTTTAGCCAGATTACTTGTGACAATCATCGGCAACATTTCTGGTGTCAGACCAACCGCTACAGCGATGGCAAAAAAGAAAGCAGATGTCCAATCCCCTTTTGTCAAACCATTAATCAAAAAAACAATTGGAAATAAAATCATCACCATTCTTAACAGCAACTTGCTCACTCTGGTTAAACCAATATCAAAAGCTGTTTTTCCACGTTTACTTGTCGCATTTTTAGCAATATCACCAAAGAAAGTTTGTTGGCCTGTTTTTAAAATAATAGCTTTTCCTTGTCCGCTTAACACATCTGTCCCCATGAACACCAAGTCATCTAAATCCAACGCAGAAATATCCGCCTCTTTTTTTACACCCGCTTCAACAAATTTTTCTACGGGCATTGATTCGCCTGTTAGAGAGGATTGATTGACAAATAGATCTTTTGTCCAAATCAAAACAGCATCAGCTGGTATCATATCGCCTGTAGCTAGCGTTACAATATCTCCTGGAACAACTTCATCCATAGGAATCTCTTTAGTACGACCATCTCGTGTAACAGCACAAGTATTTTCGATTAACTCTTTTAATTCTAAACTCGCTTTTTGGGAGCGGTATTCTTGTACAAAAGTTATGACCACACTTGCCAAAATCATAACCAACATTACAATAGCTGCTTCGTAATCGCTAGTGACAAATGACACCACGGCCAAGGCTGCTAAAACCAATACAAAAGGATCTTTAAAAGCCGCTAAAAATAATAGCCAAGCCGGTGTTGGTTTTTGGGCATCTACCCGATTTTCACCATATTCTTCTAGCCGTTCTTTGGCATCCTCAGATGACAATCCGTTAATAGAAGTTCTAAGTTCCATAAATAATTCTCGTTCTGATAAAAAAGCTAGTTTTTTCAATTCTTGTTCTTTTGTGTTTTTTGTAAATAACATGTTCTCTCTCCTTGCCACTAGGAAAGATTCCCTCTTCCCTAGCTGTTTTTATTTAGTTTCTGTCGCGAGGGACTGGGGTGTTCCATGCTAATCAACCTTTCTAAATTTTATTTCAAGTATTTGTTAGAAAAAGAAAAAACGCGCACTCAACAATGAGCACGCGTTTAATAAGCATATGTTCATGTTGAGCTTTAGCACTATAGGGCGTAGATAGCTTATACTATCAGCTGCGTTATGAATAACCTTCACGATCATTCCTGTTCTACCAACTAAGAGTCTCTCGATTCTTTCGCGGCAGCAGCTTGTGTCCATATAGGAGCCTCACCTAACAAATATTTAATTATGAAAATTTCAATCTCTTTTCACCTATTATCCTAAAGACTCTCAGACCGTTTGTCAACACTAACGAAGATTTTCTAAAAAAAGATACTGCTTTTATACTTTTTTTGAAAGTTTCAAAAAAATATAATTTTCGTTGCAGAATTGTACGCTCCCCCGTATCATTGAGTATAAAAGCATAATTATTACTTTTTAATCATTATCATGCAAAAGATAGGAGAATTTTATGAATTTACGCGCTTTTTTAGCTCGCCAGGAAATGCGCCAGCTTAGCGTTATCGAGGCACTTTATCAGCATCCAAATGGCATTTCTTTAGAAGAATTACTGAAATTATGTCCTTTTTCAATCAAGACCATTCGGAATACTATCACCGAGATACAAAGTTATTTCAAAGATTTTGAGATTGATTATCACCAAAATCATTACTATTGGCGTGCCTCTGCAGATTTTGGATTAGATCGTTTTTACGATTACTTAATGCAAGAAACAAGTGAAATGCGTTTTTTAGAACATTTGCTTTTTGAGGACTGTTTCACTTTTTCTGACTGTGCCAACGCTCTTTATCTGAGTAACGCAAGTTTTCACCGTTTACGTCGCAATTTCGCTAAGATTTTAGCCACTTTTGACGTTACAATAACAAACCGCCCAGTACGCATCGAAGGCAACGAAATATTTATTCGAATACTATATATCCTCTATTTTTCCGAAAAACGTTACGCTGCAGCTTATCTTTTTCCCGATAGACAAAGCGATAACGCCTTAAGCAATTTAGTTAGCGTCATTTTAAAGGAACATCACTTAACACAAAACTATCGGCAACATGAACAACTCTACTTTGCAGGAGCTGTTTCTTTGTGGCGCCAGCGCCATAATCGGTTATTGCCTAAAAATTATAAAAGTGATTTTATACAACCAACCAATTTGAATTTAAAAAATGCAAAAAACACCTTAGAAAAGGCCCTTTTAAACATGAATTGGCACTTTGATTTTGATGAAACTTTTTGGCTACTTAGTTATGATTATTTGCTGCTATCTGAGGCGCATTTTAGACAGGCAAAACAAACGAATCCACGTATCTTCGAACTTAGCGAATTAACCAGCAATTACCTCGACGATTTGCTAAACTTAACAAAAACCGTCCTATCAATTGAAAAAAAAGAAAAATTGGTTTGGCAATTTTGCAATGAAAATTATATTTACCTTGAAAACTGTGATTTCATCACAATTCTATCCAATTCTAGACGCGACTTTGTATTAAATTATGAAAAAAAATTTCCGCAGGTCGTGGCGGGACTCAAGCAATTTATCAGCAACTACGGAAGAAAAAACAAAATTCAAATTACACCTGACCATACGTATCATCAACTGTTTCTAATCATCACGTTATTACCAGAGGTTTTAAAATACTGGCAATTTAAAACACGAACATTAATTTTATCGGATGTTTCTTTAACACATCCTCATTATTTACACAAAAAATTGTGCCAACATTTTGTCAGTCAAACGCAATTTGAATTAGTAGAAAATATTAATACACAGCTACATGAGATTCATGAGCAGTTCGAGGTTTATGATTTAATTGTCTCGACTTTTTCCCCTCAAGAAATGTTTAGCCACCTTCCTATTGTAACGATTAAACCAATACCTGATTTTCACGACTTTCTTAAAATCGAAACAGCATTGCAACAAATCACGACAATGAGACAGACAATGTAACGATTTGTCAAATAAATTATATGTAAATCCTCAACAATCTCACTATTTAAACGAAATCCGATAAAAAAACTGACGTAAAAATCATATTAGCTTTTACGTCAGTTTTTTTATCAAAAATATTTCCTAAAAATAGCGTAATCTAGTTCAAAAATTACCCTCGTCTTTGGGCTAAACTTCTTTAAATCTGCAATTTATTTTTTCGAGAAATAAGCAGCAATAATAGCCAAAATTCTTTCACTGGCTTTACCATCACCATAAGGATTTTTCGCTTGTGCCATTTTTTCATAATCCTGTGGGTTGGTTAAAAGATTTTTAGCTGCCGCATAAACTGCCTCTTGATCCGTACCGACTAACTGCAGCGTTCCTGCATTAATTCCTTCAGGTCGCTCTGTCGTATCGCGCAAAACCAAAACTGGCACACCCAGTGAAGGGGCTTCTTCTTGTACACCACCAGAATCTGTCATAATCAAGTAACTTCTAGCAGCTAGATTATGAAAATCTATAACATCTAACGGTTCAATCAGCGCTACATTAGTCAAATCTCCTAAATGTTTTTGTGCATTTTCCCGTACCAATGGATTTTTATGCATCGGAAATACAATTGAAACTTCTGGAAAATCTTTAGCTAAGCGGCGTAACGCATGAAATACCGATTCCATCGGTTCCCCCAGATTTTCTCGACGGTGCATTGTAACTAAGATTTGTTTTTTAGACTCCGAAAGTGCTGGATGCTCATACTCTTGTTGTACTGTATATTTCATAGCATCAATTGCTGTATTCCCCGTTACATAGATACGATCAGAAGGATGATGCTCTTGTTGTAGGTTAGCAGCACTTGTTTTGGTAGGCGCAAAATAAAGGTCGCTTAAGACATCTGTCAACTGGCGGTTGGCTTCTTCTGGATAGGGAGAATATTTATTGTAAGTACGCAACCCCGCTTCAACGTGACCAATAGGAATTTGTTGATAAAAAGCAGCTGTTGCCGCAGCAAAAGTCGTCGTAGTATCTCCATGAACGAGTACAATATCTGGTTGTGTTTGTTTTAACACTGGCTGTAATTCCAAGAGCACTTTAGTTGTAATATCAGTCAATGTTTGCCCTTGACTCATGATATCCAAATCAAAATCAGCTTTTAGTGCAAAAATTTGCATCACCTGATCTAACATTTCACGATGTTGCGCTGTCACTGTTACAATTGATTCAAAACGTTCATCATTTTCTAAAGCTTTAATAAGTGGTGCCATTTTAATCGCCTCAGGTCGTGTACCAAAAATTGACATGACTCTAATTGCCATCTTTATCCCCTCTTTTCAAAATAGTCTTTCTGACAATAAAAAACAACTACTATCTTTCATCCATTCTAGCATATTCACTAATAAGATGAAAAAACCACGACTGAAACCAGTCGTGGTTTACAAAACAAATTAAATTGTATCACCATTAAAAATAGAATTTTTTACAATAACATAGTCAACTTTACGTATAGCCTCTAAATCTTTACCACCGGCATAAGAAATTGAAGACTGCAAATCTTGTTGCATTTCAATTAAAGTATCAGAAAGTTTGCCTTTATAAGGAATCCAGATTTTCTTGCCTTCAACATTTTTCTTTTCACCTTTTTGAAACTCTGAAGCACTACCAAAGTATTCTTTTAAAACAACACCATCTTGTACTTTTGTTTCCCCTGGTGATTCTTCGTGACCGGCAAATAATGAACCGATCATAACCATAGTTGCACCAAAACGAACTGATTTGGCAATATCACCATGAGTTCGAATACCGCCGTCAGCAATAATTGGTTTACGCGCAGCTTTGGCACACCAGCGTACTGCAGCTAATTGCCATCCCCCAGTACCAAAACCTGTTTTGATTTTTGTGATACACACTTTCCCAGGACCAATGCCGACTTTTGTTGCATCCGCTCCAGCGTTTTCCAACTCTCGAACCGCTTCAGGAGTCCCAACATTCCCTGCAATGACAAATGTTTCTGGTAACAAACGTTTAATGTGTTGAATCATCTCAATTACAGCATTCGCATGCCCATGAGCAATATCAATGGTAATGTAATCTGGGACTAAATTTTCTGCCGCCAATTCTTCCACAAAAGTGTATTCATGTGGTTTTACACCCACACTAATCGAGGTAATTAAGTTGCGACTTTGCATTTTTTTAATAAAAGGAATCCGCGCATCCTCATTAAAACGATGCATAATATAAAAATAGCCATTTTCAGCTAAAAATTCAGCAATATTTTCATCGATAATCGTCTGCATATTGGCAGGAACTACCGGCATTTTAAAAGAATGCTTTCCTAAAGTTACCGTTGTATCACACTCTGAGCGTGAACTTACGATACATTTATTTGGAATCAGTTGAACATCTTCATAATCAAAAACTTTCATATCAAACATAAGGAATAGCCTCCATTTGTTTATTTAGGTCATATTTTTTGCGCCCTATGTAATTTAGCCTATCTCATTTAGAAATGCAATAAAAAAATCGTAAATATTTTCTTAAAACACAAAAATCGTTCGGAAATTCCGAACGATCATTATTTTTCCACTAATTATTATCAGAAACTATAATAAATTTAAGGTAAATCATTCCCTGCGGCTAAATAAATGCTATACCAATCTTCTTTGGACAACACCACATCACTAGCTTTAGCAATTTCTTCAATTCGCTGTACATTCATCGTACCAATAATCACCTGCATATTAGCTGGATGCCGTAAAATCCACGCTGAAGCAATGCCCGTTGGTGTAGTATGATACTTTTCTGCCATTTCTTCTAATTTTTTGTTCAATTCAGGAAATTTCTCATTTCCAATAAAGACTCCTTCAAAAAAGCCGTATTGATAAGGCGACCATGCTTGAATTGTCATGTCATTCAAACGTGAGAATTCCAAAATACCATCGTCATGATCTACACTGCGAGAATCCGTCATATTTACGTGAAGACCAAAATCTATCATTCCTGTGTGCATAATCCCAAATTGTAATTGATTGGCTACTAAAGGTTGGCGTACATATTTTTGAAGTAATTCAATCTGCCGAGAATACTGATTGCTAACGCCAAAATATTTTACTTTTCCTTCTGATTCTAATTGATCAAAAGCCGCTGCCACTTCTTCTGGCTCCATCAACGTGTCTGGACGATGCAATAAAAGAGCATCTAAATAGTCGACATTTAATCGTTTCAAACTTTTTTCCACGCAAGTGATAATATGTTCTTTCGAAAAATCAAACATCTTACCTGGAACAATGCCACACTTACTTTGAATAAACATATCTTCTCTTTTATAGTCCGTTTTAGCAAATGCTTCTGCAAAAATTTCTTCACATTTGCCTTGCCCGTAAATATCTGCATGATCAAAAAAGTTGATACCATTTTCCACGGCTGCTTGAATTACCGCTACTGGATCTTTTGCTTCTGTAATTCGCATACAACCCAAGACAACACTAGAGACGCCCAACTCATTTGGTCCAAAATTAACTTGTTTCATCTTGTAACCTCCATATTTTTAAAAAATAATTCCAAAAAATGTTTCCCACTAAATTTTAACATAGCACAGCGTAAACGCTAACAATTTCTTTTTAAAAAAAACAATCTTGAAAGATTGTTTTTTAGGAAGGAAAAAATTAATTCAGTGCTTTGGCTCCAATATCTTTACGATAAAACATCTGCGGTAAATCCATTTCACCTAAAGCTTGGTACACCTCATCACGTGCAGTTTTCAAATTTTCAGCTTCTGCTGCTACTAAAAAAATTCTACCACCATTCGCAACCAATTTCCCCGCTTTTTCTGTTGCTCCAGCAAAATACAATACTGTATTTTTTGTAGTTGTTTGTGGCAATAACATGTCTTTTTGATACTCTTTTGGGTACCCCTGTGCTGCAACGACAACCCCAAACGCTGCATTGTCATGCCACGTTACCGCAGGTTTTTTGCCTGCTAAAATATTTGTCACAATATCGGCTAAACTGGATTTTAGGCGAGGCAAAACAACTTGTGTTTCAGGATCACCAAAGCGCGCATTAAATTCAATCACTTTTACCCCATTTTTTGTGGCAATTAAACCAGCATATAAGATTCCAGTAAAAGGCGTACCATTTTTTACCATGCCACTAGCCGCTGGTTCTAAAATTTCTTTCACTGCCTTTTGCACCACTTCATCACTAATTTGTGGCACTGGCGAATATGCCCCCATGCCACCAGTATTAGGACCTGTATCCCCATCATAGGCGCGTTTGTGATCTTGGGCAATGACCATCGGATAAACTTCCTCATCTTTTACAAATGCCAGTAGCGAAAATTCTTCTCCTGCTAAAAATTCTTCAACAACCACTTTAGCACCACTGGGACCAAAACGATTTTCTTCTAACATATCTTCCAGAGCGCCTAAAGCTTCTGCCATTGTTTCAGCGACCACTACCCCTTTTCCTGCAGCTAAACCGTCTGCTTTAATCACAATTGGTACTCCCTTAGCTTCAACGTAAGCTGCGGCTTCTTTATAATCAGAAAAAGTTTTATAATCTGCCGTCGGAATGTGATTATTCACCATAATTTGTTTAGCAAAATCTTTAGAGCTTTCAATTTGCGCTGCTTTTTGATTTGGGCCAAAAATTAATAATCCTGCTTTTTGAAAGTCATCAACAATCCCTCTTTGTAGCGGTGCTTCAGGACCAACAAAAGTCCACGTAATATTTTCCTTTTTAGCAAATGCGATCAAGTTTTCGTGATCTTCTTCTGCAATTGGAACGGTCATTATCCCGTCTTGTTTCATGCCAGGATTCCCCGGCGCACAAAAAACCGTTTCAACTTTTTCATCTGCTAATAATTTTTTAGCAATGGCATGTTCACGACCACCACCACCAATTATAAATAATCTCATTTTACTACCCTCTCTTAGTGACGGAAATGACGAACACCAGTAAAGATCATTGTCATACCGTATTTATCTGCCATATCTATTGATTCTTGATCGCGAATACTTCCACCAGGTTGCACAATGGCTTGAATATTATGCTGCGCTGCAAATTCTACGGAGTCTCCCATTGGAAAATACGCATCACTGGCTAGAACTGCCCCATCCATTTTCCCTGCGTTTTCCGCTTGTGCAATTGCAATTTTAACTGAACCAACGCGATTCATCTGGCCTGCGCCAATCCCAACCGTTTGGTGTTCATTAGCTAAAACTATTGCATTTGATTTTACATGCTTGACAGCTTTCCAAGCAAAAGCTAAGGCATTCAACTCTTGTGTTGTCGGTTGCCGCTTTGTCACTACCTTCCAATCCGTAACGTCTTCTTTTATCACATCTTGATCTTGTAACAGTAAGCCACCCAAAACGGAAACTTTTTCTGGTAATTCAGCTTTATTTGTAGCACTGAAGTTTAAAGTTAATAGCCGGATATTTTTCTTACTGCTTAACAAAGTTAAAGCTTCGGCAGTAAAACTTGGAGCGATGATGATTTCTAAGAATAATTTGTGCATTTTTTCTGCTGTTGACAAATCTACTTCCCGATTTAAGACAATAATACCGCCAAAGATTGAAACAGGATCTGCATCGTAGGCAAAGTCATAAGCTTTTGAAATTGTAGTGGCTGAACCTATTCCACAAGGATTCATATGTTTTAGTGCCACAACTGTCGGCTCAGTAAATTCTCTTGCAATCCGAATCGCTGCATCGGCGTCTTTGATATTGTTATAAGACAGCTCTTTTCCATGAAGTTGTTTGGCTTGTGCAATGGAATAGCTTACTGGTAACGCATCGGCATAAAAAGAGGCTTCTTGATGGGCATTTTCACCATACCGCAAGTCTTGCTTTAAGTCATAAGTTAACGTTAATTTTTCTGGCTCCTGTTCGCCCACTAACGTTGTCATGAAATCGGCAATTAATGCATCATAAGCTGCTGTATGACGAAAGGCTTTCGCTGCTAATTTTTGCCGTATTGAAACAGTCGTTTGGCCATTTTCATTAATTTCAGCTAAAATCGCTGCATAGTCGAGAGGATCTACTACCACAGTTACAAACTCATGATTTTTAGCCGCCGAGCGTAACATGCTCGGTCCGCCAATATCAATATTTTCAATTGCCTCTTTTGTCGTGACATCCTTTTTTAAAATAGTTTCTTTGAATGGGTATAAATTGACTACAACCAAATCAATTGGCTGAATATCATGTGCTGTCATCGCTTTGAGATGCTCGGTGTTATCACGACGACTCAACAGCCCTCCGTGAATAAGCGGATGGAGTGTTTTAACTCGTCCATCCATCATTTCGGGAAAGTGCGTCACTTCTTCAATTCCAACTGTCACAATTCCAGCTTCAGTAAGAACTTTTTGGGTACCGCCAGTTGAAATGATTTCCCAGCCAGCTTTATACAAACCTTTTGCTAATTCTACGACACCAGTTTTATCTGAAACGCTGATTAAAGCTCTTTTCATTTCATAAACTCCTCTGATTTGTTTTTTGTTACATTCACATTATTAAGACATTCCGCATTTCAGTGTCTGTCTTGTTTTTCCAGCACAATTTCCTTTAAGACAGCTGGATACAATTGATGTTCAGCTTGATGAATTTTAGTTTCCAAACTGGTCAAATCATCATCTGTTGTGATTAAAACAGGAACTTGAGCAATTATTGGGCCAGTATCTACTCCATCATCAATGTAATGAACCGTTACGCCAGTTACTTTTACACCATAGTCATAAGCATCTTTAATTCCATGGAGGCCAGGAAAAGCAGGCAGCAAGGACGGATGGATATTAATAATTTTTTTGGGAAAAGCGGCAAGCAATTGCGGACCGATAATGCGCATATAACCAGCTAAAACCACTAAGTCGATCTTTTCTTGCTGGAGTAATTCTAACAAAGATTTTTCATACATTTTCTTATCAGAAAAATCTTGCGGGCTAAACTGATATGTTGCAACGCCAACTTTTTTGGCTCGTTCCAAAACAAAGGCATTTTTTTTGTCACTAAAAACCAAAGCAATTTCCACTGATAATTTTTCTTTTTGAAAAAAATCAACTATAGCAGCAAAATTGCTTCCATTACCAGAGGCTAATACTGCGATTCTCATTTTTCCCCCTCATTACTTATTGTAATTAAAGGTGCATCTGGCTTAGCGACAACAACTTGGCCAATTTCGTAACAAGGTTCATCTAATTCAGCTAAAATTGCTTTAACCTGCGCCACTTTGTCAGGACTTAGCGCCAAAACCATCCCAATTCCCATATTAAAAATTTCAAACATTTCATCATGATCGATTTGACCATACTCTTGCATAACATCAAAAATTGGTAAAACTGGCCAAGTACCTTCTGTAATTTCAGCAGCAACATTCATCGGTAGCATACGCGGAATATTTTCCACAAAACCACCACCAGTAATATGTGCAATACCATTAACCAAATTTTCTTTTATTAGTGGTAGTAAAGCATTTACATAAATTTTTGTTGGCGTTAAAAGAGACTCTCCTAACGTTTTATCACCTAACATAGGAATTTTTTCTGATCCACTTAATTTTTGCTCTGTAAAGAAAATTTTTCGAACTAAGGAAAAGCCGTTTGAATGAATCCCTGATGCGGGTAAACCGATTAAAATATCTCCAACCTTAATATTTTCTCCGGTTATCAATTGACTTTTCTCGGCCACGCCGACAGCAAAGCCTGCTAAGTCATATTCATCTGCGGCATACATTCCTGGCATTTCAGCTGTTTCACCGCCAATCAAAGCAGCACCAGCTTGCAAACATCCCGCTGCAACGCCTGCGACTACTTGTTCTAAGCGTTCAGGATCGTTTTTACCTGTCGCTAAGTAATCTAAAAAGTACAATGGCTCGGCCCCTTGTGCAACAATATCATTAACACACATTGCCACACAGTCAATCCCAATTGTGTCATGTTTATTTTCTTTAAAAGCCACCATTAATTTGGTACCAACACCATCAGTTCCAGAAATTAAAACAGGTTCTTTTATATTTAGGCCGCTTAAATCAAAGCAACCGCCAAAACCACCTAACGCTCCCATCACACCTAATCGTTCCGTTTTCTTCACATGTTTTTTAATTCGCTCTACTACCTCATATCCGGCATTGACATCCACACCGGCTTTTGCATATGCATTGGCCACTTTTTTCGCTCCTTTTATTTAGAAAAATGAAGTTTGTTCTTTTAATGAAGCCTGATATTTTTCTTCGTAATCGTATAATGGTGTAGGATAATCCCCATTGAAATACGCCATACATAATCCACCATAAGGGGCATCAAAATCTAGTCCGATAGCATCAATCAACCCTTCTTCACTTAAATAACTCAATGAATCAGCCCCAATAACTTGGCGAATTTCTTCTACTGAATGATTTGCCGCAATTAGTTCTTTGCGCGTTTGAATATCGATGCCATAAAAACAAGGATATTTTAAAGGGGGAGACGCAATTCTAACGTGAACTTCTTTAGCACCTGCCTCTTTCAATAAGTCCACAATCCGCCGACTGGTAGTCCCTCTTACAATGGAGTCGTCTACCATAATTACCTTTTTACCCGCTACTACTCCGCGCACTGCCGATAATTTCATCCGCACACCTTGTTCTCTTAATTCTTGGGTTGGTTGAATAAAAGTGCGAGCTACGTATTGATTTTTTACCAAACCTAATTCATAAGGAATACCAGAAGCTTCTGCATATCCACTTGCAGCAGAAAGTGAGGAATTGGGCACTCCGATAACCATGTCTGCGTTGACTGGTGCCTCTGTAGCTAAAATTCTTCCCATATTTTTTCGCGCAGTATGGACATTCACCCCTGCGATATTGGAGTCTGGTCGAGCAAAATAAACATATTCCATCGAACAAATTGCATGTTGGGTTTCTTTAGTAAAATGTTCAATTGTAATCCCTTCATCATTAATGATGATAATTTCACCTGGTTGCACGTCACGAACAAACGCTGCACCACTTACTTCTAGCGCACAAGTTTCAGAAGCCACAACATAGGCGCCATTTTTCATCTTTCCAATTGCTAAAGGGCGAAAACCATTTGCATCAAGCGCTGCAATCATGCAGTCTTCTCGCATTAAAATATAAGCGAAACCACCTTTAACCTGATTTAAAGCATCTTTTAATTGATTTAACCACGTGTCTTTTTTGCTCTTTCGAATCAAATGCATTAGAATTTCCGTATCAGAATTGGAATGAAAAATAGCGCCCTCACGTTCTAGTTGTGTACGTAAACTGCATGCATTGGTTAAATTACCGTTATGAGCGAGACCGACAGAACAGTCGTAAAACTTAAATAAGAAAGGTTGGATATTATCCACACTACCATTACCAGCAGTTGCATATCTCACATGCCCGATTGCTGCGTTACCTTTTAATTGCGCCAATTGCCTGTCATCTTTAAAAACTTCAGATAACAAGCCTAATTCACGGTAACCATATAATTTTCCTCCATCGTTTGAAACAATTCCCGCTCCTTCTTGGCCGCGATGTTGTAAACTATGGAGACCAAAATAAGTGACACGCGCAGCGTCTGGGTGACCCCAGACGCCAAAAATGCCACATTCTTCATTTAAACTTTTTACTTCATAAGACATGGAATTGCTTCCTCCCAAAGTTCTTTGGCAGTGTGCGTTGCAACTGCAATGGTGCCGTCATTTGCATTCATTCTAATTTGACCATCATCTGTAACTTCACCAATCAAAAGAGCTCTATCTCTTGCTAGCATTTCGAAATCTTTTTGTGCTGTTCTTTTCACAGATAAAACAAAGCGAGATTGAGTTTCAGAAAATAGGTTTTCTTTAGGCAGTGAAACATCCACTGAAATACCCAAATCGTTTTTGAATGCACATTCAGCTATAGCAACAGCTAACCCACCTTCCGCGCAATCATGAGCACTCGCAACAAGATTTGCTTGAATAGCATTTAACACTAAATCTTGATTTGCTTTTTCAGTTGCGAGATCAAAGTTCATAAGTTTACCTTCGATTAACCCTTTTTGCATTTTCTGAATTTCTGAGCCGTTGAAATCAGCAAAAGTCTCACCGATAAGATAAATTAAGTCACCAGCCGCCTTAAAATCTTGCGTAGTAATATTTTTAATATCAGAAATTAGACCCACCATTCCAATCATGGGTGTTGGGTAAATGGCTTTGCCGTTGGTTTCGTTGTATAAGGAAACATTACCAGAAATAACTGGTGTATCTAATGTGCGACACGCTTCACTAATACCGTCAGCAGAAGTCCACAATTCCCAGAAGCCTTCAGGTTTATCTGGTGAACCATAATTCAAGCAATCAGTAACCGCTAGTGGTTTTCCACCACTGGCTACAATATTTCGGGCTGCTTCTGCAACAGCAATTTGACCACCAATTTCTGGATTCAAATACAGATAGCGAGCATTACAATCTGTCGTCATTGCCAAAGCTTTTCTTGTTCCTCGTACACGTAAAACTGCTGCATCACTGCCTGGAGCTACTACGGTATTCGTACGAACCAATGAATCATAAGTTTCGTATATCATTTTTTTAGAAGCTATTGTTGGTTGTTGTAAAAGTTGTAAAAGAGTAGCAGTAGCGTCTTTTACTTCTGGTACAAAATCTGACATTTTTGCAAATTCTTGTATTCTTGCAGGCTCTGTATAAGCTTTGTGATAGGTGGGTGCATCTTCTGCTAACGCATCGACCGGTAAATTTGCTACTTCAACACCTCGGTGATACAAACGATACAAACCGTCATCTGTTACTTCACCAATAGTGACTGCATCTAACTCGTATTTCGCAAAAAGTTCTTCAACTTCTTTTTCACAGCCTTGTTGCACACAAATCAACATTCTTTCTTGAGATTCAGACAACATCATTTCATAAGGAGTCATGCCAGTTTCCCGTTGTGGCACGTCATCTAAGTATAGTTTTAAACCTGAACCGGCTTTTGAAGCCATTTCTGAACTAGAAGACACTAAGCCAGCCGCACCCATATCTTGAATTCCAATTAAAATATCTTGATGTTCTAAAATCAGCTCCAAGCACGCCTCTAACAATAGTTTTTCCATAAATGGATCGCCTACTTGAACTGCTGAACGTTGTTGTTCTTCACCTTCAACAAATTCTTCAGAGGCAAATGTTGCCCCGTGAATTCCGTCACGCCCCGTTTTGGCCCCGACATACATAATGGTATTTCCTACGCCTTTTGCTTGACCTTTTTGAATATCTTTGTGCTCAATTAATCCAACACACATGGCATTCACCAAAGGATTCCCTTCATAACAAGGATCAAAAGCGACTTCACCGCCAACGGTGGGAATACCAATACAATTACCATAACCTGAAATTCCAGCTACAACTTCTTCTAATAAATACTTAGTGCGTGGGTTATCCAACTCTCCAAAGCGTAAGGAATCTAAAACCGCAATTGGACGCGCACCCATACTAAAAATATCGCGAATAATTCCACCGACTCCCGTAGCCGCTCCTTCATAAGGTTCAACTGCAGAAGGATGATTGTGACTTTCTGCTTTAAATACAACCGCTTGTCCATCGCCAATATCAACAATCCCAGCCCCTTCACCAGGACCTTGCAAAACTTGCGGCCCGCTGGTGGGAAATTTACGTAAAACAGGTTTTGAGTTTTTATAAGAGCAATGTTCACTCCACATTACAGAAAAAAGACCAGTTTCGGTATAATTTGGTAATCGTCCTAAAATATCTTCCGAAATTAACCGATATTCTTCATCGGTTAAGCCCCACTGTGCATAAATTTTACGCTCTTTGATTTCTTGTGGTGTTGGTTCACTTATTTTCATCATTATTTAACTGACACCTTTCCGAAATTTTTCAAAATTGAAGCAAAAAAACGCCGACCATCAGTGGAACCTAATATCTCTTCCATTGCACGTTCTGGATGAGGCATCATTCCTAGCACATTGCCTGCTTCATTGCAAATACCAGCGATATTTCCCACACTGCCATTGATATCTTCTTCATACGTAAAGACAATTTGATTATTCGCTTTTAATTGCGCTAATGTTTTTTCATCACAGATATAATTTCCTTCGCCATGCGCCACAGGAATTTGAATCACTTCTTCATTTTCGTATTCAGAAGTAAATTTTGTTTGATTATTGACTACTTTCAATGGTGTCGTTTTACAAATAAAGTGTAACGATTTGTTACGGATTAGAGCCCCAGGTAACAAACCAGCCTCTGTTAAAACTTGAAAGCCATTACAAGTACCAAATACTGGTTTTCCTGCTTCAGCAAAACGTTTTACTTCTGCCATAATTGGTGAAAAACGAGCAATCGCACCACAACGCAGATAATCACCGTATGAAAATCCCCCCGGTAATAATACACCATCAAAACCTACTAAAGAAGTTACATCATGACGAACATATTCAGCCTGTGCACCCATCACATCTTTAATCGCCCAAAGCAGATCCATATCGCAGTTAGAGCCGGGAAATACAATTACGGCGAATTTCATATTACACTTCCTCCATTGCAGTAATTTCATAATGATAGGTTTCCATATTCACATTAGCAAGTAACTTATCACAAATATTTTCAATCATTTCTTCAACTGGACGCTCATTTTCAGCGATTTTAATTTCAAAATATTTTCCAATACGAATTTCTTCAATTTCTTCATAACCCATTCTGTGAACAGCGCCTTTAACCGCTTCTCCTTGAGGATCTAAAACCGATTCTTTATACGTTACATAAACTTTTACGAAATACATGTTATTGCGCCTCCACTAAAAATTGATTTTCTAAACGATTTAAAACTTCTTCATACACAGGAACTAAATCTCCTAAATCACGTCGGTAGATATCTTTATCTAAATGTTTATCGGTTGCCAAATCCCAAAGTCGACAAGTATCTGGTGAAATCTCGTCTGCCAAGAGGAGCTGACCAGACTTGGTACGCCCAATTTCAATTTTAAAATCAATTAATTTAATACCAATTTGGGTAAAAATTCGTTGTAACGCCACGTTTATTTCCCGGGCTAAATATTTAATATCGTTAATTTCTTTACCAGTAGCTAGTTTTAACAACTTTACATGATCATCATTAATGAAAGGATCATCTAGTTTATCTTCTTTGTAATAAAATTCAACTACCGGAAAACAAAGAGGAGTTCCTTCTGTAACTTGTAATCGTTTTGAAAAACTACCTGCGGCAACGTTCCGAACAACGACTTCCAATGGAATTATCTCTACACACTCTACTAATTGTTCGGTTTTTGATATTTTACTAATAAAATGCGAAGGAATTCCTTCGCTTTTTAGTTGTTGAAAAATTAAGCTAGTAATTTGATTATTTAAAGCACCTTTGCCAACTACTTGATCTTTTTTTGCTCCATTTAGAGCGGTTGCTTGATCAAGATATTCTACCCAAAAAACGGTTGGATTATCTGTTGTATAAAGCTTTTTTGCTTTTCCGGCATAGCATAAATCTTTCTTTTGCATTTCGCACCTCGTTTTATTGATATTAAATTGGTTACCGCTTAGAATGTTCGTGTTTAACTTGTGCTTATTTTAACAACTACGAAAACGTGGGTCAATATTTATATTGATAATAACTGCTAAAAGTTTATATATTGTTCGTGTTTATTTGTTTTGAAATTATTATTTGTTGTGCCAATGACAACTATTCTCTATTAGTAACGTCCTTTCAATGTGAACTCTAATGAAGCGTTTACAGTTAATAAAAAAAGTGTTATAGTACTTTTAGACTTATTGATCGGAATATTTTGGGGGGCCTATGCATGGAAGAAAGTCAACTGGTTGTGAACTTTTTGGATTCTCTTGCACCTGAGGAAAAACGTCGATTGTTTAACGACTTATTGGCAGTGGAAGAAGTTTATCAAATTAATAAAAATACTTCGTTTTACACTTTTCGTAAAGTAAAACAAGCATCAAAACGTCATGTTGACTGCCGCAAACGAATTTTTCGTTATCAAAACAGTCATAATGAAGAATTAATTATTGAACAGATTCATGAGCAACGTTTTTTTAAAAACCACTATACATTTAAAGTATTTTTCAATTTAGAGGAGCACAATTTTTCACTTATTGAAAACATACTTACTGTTTTGCGTGATGAAAGACTGCGTCATTATACTCAGCCTAAAGTAGCGTTTGGCTAAAGAACTGACGAATTTTCAAGATCTTTTAAATAAAAAAATGACGAACTCACTGATAGTGAGTTCGTCATTTTTTTATTCTAAACCTACACGTTTAAATATTACATCTACATTTTTAAGATGATAATGATAGTCAAATGCGTCATCCAAGTCTTCTTTACTCAAAATAGAAGTAATTTTGCTATCTTCTTCCAATAATGGTCTAAAAGCCGTTTGATGATCCCAAGCAAAGGCTGTTTTTGGTTGCACTAAATCATAAGCTTCCTCGCGGGTCATTCCTTTATCGATTAATTGCAACATTACCCGTTGACTAAAGATTAACCCAAAAGTAGCATCCATGTTTCGTTTCATATTTTCCGGAAAGACAGTCAAATTTTTAACGATATTGCCAAAACGATTGAGCATGTAGTTCAATAAAATAGTCGTATCAGGTACAATAATTCGCTCTGCTGAAGAGTGAGAAATATCTCGTTCATGCCACAACGGGACATTTTCATAAGCAGTTAACATATGACCCCGAATTACACGGGCTAAGCCACACATATTTTCTGAACCAATCGGGTTACGCTTATGGGGCATAGCAGACGAACCTTTTTGACCTTTAGCAAAAAACTCTTCCACTTCTCTCGTTTCGGATTTTTGCAAACCACGAATTTCAGTGGCAAATCGCTCGATGCTCGTTGCAATTAATCCCATCGCTGCAAAGTACTCCGCATGCAAATCACGAGGTAATACTTGTGTAGAGATTTCTTGAGGGCGAATTCCCAAATGTTCACAGACATATTCTTCAATAAAAGGTGGAATATTAGCAAATGTCCCTACTGCACCGGAAATTTTTCCCGCTTCAACCGCTTTAGCGGCATGTTCAAAGCGTTCAATATTGCGCTTCATTTCCGAATACCATGTAGCCAGTTTTAAGCCAAAAGTAGTTGGCTCAGCGTGTACCCCGTGTGTCCGACCCATACAGACAGTATTTTTATGCTCTAGGGCCTTCTTGCCAATAATTTCTAAAAAATTTTGTAAGTCTTTACGCAAAATATCATTTGCCTGTTTTAATAGGTAACCGTAAGCTGTGTCTACTACATCCGTGCTAGTTAAGCCATAATGAACCCACTTACGTTCTTCACCCAGACTTTCTGAGACTGCCCGAGTAAAGGCAACGACATCGTGGCGTGTTTGTTCTTCAATTTCTAAAATTCGGGGAATATCAAATGTTGCACGTTCCCGAATTTTTTTAACATCTGCCTTTGGAATTTCACCTAATTCAGCCCAAGCCTCGTCAGCCAAAATTTCAACTTCTAACCAAGCTTTATAACGATTTTCATCTGTCCAAATTGCACCCATCTCTGGGCGTGTATAACGTTCTAACATGCCATAGCTCCTCGCTTATTTATATTTTTATAAAATTATAAAGGCACTTGAAGTTCAATCCCAAATATTGGTTTGGTAGATCTCCTCTAATGTTCCATAAATATCTTTTGTTGTAATCGTAATATGTCCCATTTTACGCCCGGATTTCGCTTGTGCTTTTCCATAATAATGAAATTGCCAATTTGGTTTTCTGGCAATCAAATCATATGTTTCCAATAACTCGTCACCTAAGATATTGACCATCACAGCATCACTTAATAAACTTACTTCTCCTAGTGGCCAACCACAAATTCCTCTTATATGGGCATCAAATTGGCTTTGGCTACATGCTTCAATGGAATAATGCCCAGAATTATGGGGACGAGGTGCTAATTCATTCACATAGATACTACCCGTTTTTGTTAAAAACATTTCAATCGCTAAAACACCATGTAAATCTAATGCTTTTGCTATTACTTTTGCAATTCTTTGTGCTTCTTGTGAAACTTCTGGTGCAACCCGTGCCGGTGCAATCGTTTCATGTAAAATATTATTGCGATGAATATTTTCTACTACTGGAAACACCATAAATTCGCCGCTGCCATTTCCTGCAACCATCACTGAAATCTCTTTTTCAAAAGGAATCCATGCTTCCAATTCACAAGTACCTGAACGCAATAAGTTCATGGAGGGCGCTAAATCTGCCGTACTATACAAAACGTATTGACCTTTCCCATCATATCCTCCTCGCGTCGTTTTCAATACGCAAGGGTAACCAATACTATCAATAGCATCTTGAATATCGGTGGGACTAATAATCGTCTCATAGGGAGCGATAACAATGTTATTTTCCTCCAAGAATGCCTTTTCCATTAAACGGTCTTGCGTAATTGCTAAAAGATCTGTTCCTTGCGGGACATTTGCACTAAAAATAATAGTATTTAAAGCATCTACACTCACATTTTCAAACTCATAGGTAATTACATCACACCGCCGCGCCATTTCTTCTAAAGCAAAAACATCGTCATAAGCCGCTACAATATGCCAATCAGCCACTTGGGCAGTCGGACAATCTTCTGAAGGATCTAAGACACCGACGCGAAAACCCATTTTTTTAGCACTAAGAGTCATCATGCGTCCCAATTGTCCCCCACCAACGATACCAATTACAGATCCTGGTAATAAAGGCTTAACCAAGTTGATCACTACTTTCCATCACAATCTCACGCATTTTTTCTCGCTTATCAGCTAATTTTTGCGCTATGTCTAAATCATACATGGAAAGCATCTGTGCTGCAAGTAGTCCAGCGTTCGTTGCCCCAGCTTGTCCAATAGCAGTAGTTGCCACAGGTACTCCTGCGGGCATTTGTACTATTGAAAGTAAAGAATCTAATCCGTTTAATGTTCGTGATTTAACGGGAACACCGATTACTGGTAAAGTTGTTTTGGCCGCCACCATTCCAGGTAAATGGGCTGCCCCACCTGCACCTGCAATTATTACTTTTATGCCATTATCCCGTGCATTTTCTGCAAAATCAAACATTACATCTGGGGTTCTGTGAGCTGAGATAACTTGCTTTGTATAGCGTATTTCCAATTCATCTAGTTGTTTAACCGCGTACTTCATAGTATCCCAATCAGATATGCTTCCCATAATTATTGCAACTTCTGGTTTCATGATTTGCTCCTTTATCGTAAACTTTGCTTTATTGTAACAAGGAAACTTGCACGTGTAAATGATTACTCGAATATTAAAATCATTTTATATATTTTCGTTCGTTTTTTATCGAAATAAAAAAATGCAAATGACATAAATTTCTGTCATTTGCACAAAATTTATTTTGTTTCACGCACAATCTCCGTAAAACTAACTTCTTGATGATCTTTTAAACCATTAAATACCAGATTCAAAATAATTGCAGTTAAACTACTCATGACAATTCCATTACCCGTAAACATTTGGATAGTTTCAGGTAATTGACTAAAAAGTTGCGGCATTAAGTTAAACCCTAAGCCAAAGCTAAGTGAAACCGCGATAATCAATAAATTCTTGTCATTATTAAAATCAACTTTCGCCAACATCTTCATTCCTTGCACAGCAACCATGCCGAACATGACTAACATCCCCCCACCTAAAACTGGTTCGGGAATAATTTGAGCAATAGCGCCAATTTTAGGAAATAACCCTAAAATAATTAAGAAAATAGCTGAAAAATAAATTGGCTTTTTCGTTTTAATACCAGATAATTGTACCAAGCCGACATTTTGTGAAAAACCGGTATAAGGAAAAGTGTTAAAAATACCACCTAAAATAACTGCCAAACCTTCTGCGCGATAACCACGTTTTAGATCATCTTCTGTGATTGCTTGGCCTGTAATATCCCCTAGAGCAAAATAAACTCCTGTTGATTCTACCATACTCACAATTGAGATAATAATCATGAGTAAAATAGACCAAATATCAAACGTTGGTTTGCCAAAATAAAAAGGTTGGGGTATATGAAATACTGGAGCATGACCAATAGCTGCAAAATCAACTAATCCCATCACATACGCTAGTAATGTTCCGCCCACAAGACCAACCAAAACTGAAATGGAGCGCAAGAATCCTTTAGCGAAAACTTGAACACCAATAATTAATAAAATAGTCACAAAAGCTAAAATCAATTGATTAAGATTCCCAAAATTCGGCGCAGCAGTATCGCCGCCACCCATTTTTGTAATCGCAACTGGGATTAAAGTTAAACCAATTACGGTAATAACGGTTCCCGTCACAAGAGACGGAAATAATTTTTTGATTTTTGAAAAGAATCCCGCCACTAAAACTACAAAAATTCCTGAGGCAATAATAGAACCATAAATAGCGCCTACACCTGATTTACTCCCAATTAAAATCAATGGCGCCACAGCCTGAATAGCACAACCTAAAACTACAGGCAAACCAATGCCAAAAAATTTTGTGACAGTTAACTGCAAAAGCGTCGCAATTCCACACATGAAAATATCAATTGAAATTAAATACGTCATTTGTGTTTCGTTAAAACCTAATCCTGTTCCGATTAAAAGTGGCACCGCCACGGCACCGGCATACATTGCAAGTAAGTGCTGCAACCCTAATATAGCTGCTTTTCCGTTTTGTGTCTGCTTATCCAATTAAGCATCCTCCTCGATAAATTCAACTTCACCTGCTTTTAATGACGCAATTCGCGCTAAGGAGACAACTTTGATTCCCATATTTTCTAAAAGTTCGCGGCCATCTTGAAATGATTTTTCAATCACGATGCCGATTCCTTCAACATGAGCACCAGCTTGTTGACAAAGTTCAATCAAGCCTTTCGCTGCCTGCCCATTTGCTAAAAAGTCATCGATTAACAATACATTGTCGTCTTCAGTCAAGAATTTTTTTGAAATCGAAACAGTACTCGTGACTTGTTTGGTAAAGGAATAAACTTGCGCTGTCAAAAGTTCTTCATTCATCGTTAAACTTTTAGACTTACGGGCAAAAACTAAAGGAACCCCTAATTTTTGTGCCGTATAAAGCGCTGGAGCGATGCCTGAAGCTTCAATCGTAACGACTTTGGTGATATTGGCTGCTCTAAAGACATCAGCAAAAACTTTGCCAATAGCCTCCATTAAAACGGGATCAACTTGGTGGGTTACAAAACTGTCCACCTTTAAAACTCCGTCACCTAATACACGTCCGTCCTCTTTGATTCTTGCTACTAATTCTTTCATAATTACACTGCTCCTTCTTAATTTTTCATCTTTACTGCCAAACTAACAAAAAAAGACGCTTTTTGCCAGTCTAAGCAAAAAAAGCGCCTTACGCACGTTTTTTGCTTATAGTCCAGTATTTACGGTACTGGGTAGAGACTGTCGACCAGATTACGACGATATATAAGCAGGTATGTATCTTACTGCGCTAAGCGCAATAAATTATGTAATGGAGTATAACACCTTCATTGAAAACTGGCAACAAATTTTCTTGAAAGAATGATAAATTTTATCAGATTTTTTCATTGTCTCTCCGCAGCTTCTAAATAACAAACACAGAAATATTTTGATTACACCTTTGCCATTCTAAGCTAGAAACTTTACTATAAAATTGTGTTATAGTATTTTTAATAATTTATTCGTGGGGGAACAACATGCAAGCAAAAGAATTTGTGACCATTTTGGCAACTATGCCAAAAAAAGAAGTTTATCAAGGTCTTTACATAAATGAGGCCGCTGTCACAACTTTAAAAGTGGATCAAGCAGGAGATTTTGTTTTTATTGCCGAAAAAAATAAAGCCCCGCTACCAATCAAAGATTTGCTTATTGCATTAATGACAAATAAAAGTCGTGAACTTTATTATTGGCAAGATAACGACAAACAAAAAATTTACGGAATAAAAGAAAAAGAAGCAAAAATTATTTTGTAAAGCTCCATGATTCAAATGAATTGATATATCCTAAAAAAGCACGACTAGTTAATGAATAGCTGGATAAATCAAAAAAAGCCAGCAAAAACTTGGTAACTTTTAAGCTTTAACTGGCTTTTTTTGAATATTTTATAAGACATACACCAATTACTTAGTCTTTTTTATCAATTTCCATTTGACGGTAATGCTCCATTTTCCTACTAAACAATTCTCCGTTAGAAGGCGGTGTATGGGTAATCGCATTTGCGCCTGCTTCAATTGTTTCTAAAATACTTTCTTCAGTCGGACCACCAGTAGCAATAATGGGTAAGTCAGGATAGTTTTCACGGAAATAACGAACAGTTTTTGCTGTATCTTTACCGGCACTAATATTAATAATTTTAACACCTACGGCCAATTTTTCGTCAATTGGTGTCAATTTAGAGGTTACCGTACTCACCACTGGAATATCCACCACACGACAAACCATTTGAACTGTATCCACCGAAGTTGGTGCATTTAAAACAACACCGATTGAACCTTGTGCCTCAGCAAACATGGACATATAAGTTGAGCGCTCTCCTTGTGTTAAGCCTCCACCAACACCAGAGAAAACGGGAATATCCGCAGCTTCAATAATAGATTTAGTAATTGCTGGGTGTGGGGTAAAAGGATAGACAGCAATTACTGCATCTGCATCCGTATTGCGAATAATAGCAATATCCGTGGTAAAGATAATAGAACGTATTCTACGCCCAAAAATTTGTATCCCGGTTGCTTCTCGAATAATTTTTGGTACCCGCACAATATCTTTACGTAATTCAGTCGAAATTTTTGGCATCTTTTGTTCCATGAAAACACGCCTCCTTTTAGTGGGATAATTTAATCATATTGCATTAAATTATATTCTTCTATCATACTTATAATTTTATCAGCATATTGTGGATCTGTCGCATATCCCGCCTCTTGCAGGGCGTTTGCTGCTACTTTATAATTTTTAGCTAATAAAACCGGCTCATACTTTTGCGGGTCCCAATTGACGCCATTTACAAATAACATCGTATGATCATCCATTGACGCCTCCCACGAATCATAAACTTTAAACTCACCTTTGATCGTAATATATTGTTCATTTACAAATTCTTGCGTATCTAACGCAACTTTAGGGACGTTCCCATAAGCTTTAATCCCAAATAAGTTTTTATATTCACTGGCTAACTGACTTTGGCCAAAATTCGACTCTAAAGCCGCTTGTCCTAAAATGATACTTGGTAAAACACCATAACCTTTTTGAAGTTCTTTGGCGTGTGGAACTAATTTTTCAATAAATTCTTTGCGATTTAATTCCTCATTTGTCACGCCTGCGACTTGTGTCGTTTCCACTGGTTGGCTTAACTGTCGAATGGAGAACACAAAAGCTGCCAAAATAAGTAAAAACCCAGCTAAAATTGCAGGAAAGCTGGCTTTTTTACGTCTACTATACTTTCTTTTAATGCTCATAACCCTCCCACTTTTCTAACTGGTCAAGATATTCTTCTAGTGTCAAATTGTGCTTGGAAATATATTCGGCACTTTCAACTCCAACGTAACGCAAGTGCCAAGGTTCATATGTTATTTTCGTGATAGCTTCTTTACCTTCTGGATAACGAACAATAAAACCGAACCGACGAGCATTTTTTTGTAACCATTGTGCACCAGGTTGCTTACTATAGCTTTCATCCAATACCATATTAGGATTTGAGGCCAACCAATTTTCATCTACGACGTCCACAGCGAGACCGGTATGATGTTCGCTGTATCCGGGTTCAGTCATGGTTAATTTAGCTTTTTCTGTTGCAGCTTCTTTGGTAAGTTGATCTTGACTTTCCAATAGGCTAACACGTTCATTAAAAACTTGTTCTTGATAGGATACAGAACGAAATGCCGACACCAAGTGGAGATTAATTTTAGCCGCTTTTGCTGCAGCAGTTAATTCTTCATAACTTTTCACAATACGTTTATCCACAATATGTCCGTCTGGTAAAGTTGTCAATTGATTTTCTGATACTTCTGTTGCAATTTTATGATCTGGACTGACCAATACGAGCTTCCAGTCATCACTTTTAATTTCTGGTAACTCTTTTGGTCGTGTGACAGAAGATGTCGTGGTTTCTTCTTTAGTGGAAACAGCTGTAGCTGTGGGTTCCACCGTAGGATTTGTATCATTTTGTTGATAGTGATTAAAAAAAACAAAGAAAGTGGCAGCAGCTACGACCAAAACCGCTCCTGCTCCGATTATTTTATTCAAAAGTTTAAAACGCTCCTTTAACAACTACTGATTGTAAGTTTCTTCCAAATTTTCGTTAACCCAAGCTAACAACCCAACTTTTTCTTGTTGCAACTGTTGTTGGATTTGTGCTGGAAGACGAAAACTTAAGATATCATCAAAACCCCATTCATCATACGTAATAAAGACACGTAAATCAAGTAACTGCTTATTATCCTTTTCCTTAGAATGAGAGACGACTTCAACATCAGCTAATTTTTTTTGTAACCAACTTTGGGCAATTTTAGTTTTTAAGCGGCGATACTCGCTAACTGCCTGCGTTCTTTTTTCGGGAAAAATAATGGTCTGTCGTATGATTTTTTGCACTAACATCCATTCGTAATCACTAAAAAGATTTTTAATTTTTTGATTTTGCTCAGGAGATAATGTTCCACTAGCGCTCTTCCACTGCTCCCAAGTGTGCGCATCAATGTTTAATACATTTTGATAAAATGTTGTTTCTTTGGCGTATTGTTCTTTAATTGTCTGTAATAAAATTGCGATATATACTTCGTGCATATGAATCCTCCTCTTGTTTATTTTACTTAAATTAATTGGATAAGATAGTTGTAGCTTCCGAACTTTCCTATTTTTTAAAAGATTGCTAAACTAAAAGCAAAGGAGCTGATTTTGATGAAAAACTATAAATGGGGCATTGCCGGCACTGGCGGCATTGCTCACGAATTTGCTGAAAATTTTACCGGTAAACAAAGTACACTTGCTGCTGTTTCTTCACGTAAAAAGGAAACCGCTGAGGAGTTCGCCGCAAAATATCAAATTGAAAATAGTTATGCCACCTATGAAGATATGCTGGCAAGCGATATTGATATTGTCTATATCGCTGTACCAAATGTTGCGCACTATACTTATATTGAAAAAGCTTTAATAGCTGGCAAACACGTTCTGTGCGAAAAGGCAATCACTATGAATTTAGCTGAGTTAGATAGTGTTATGAAAATTGCAACAGAAAAAAACTTAGTATTACAAGAAGCGATGACCATTTTTAACATGCCGTTATACGACGAGTTGACTCGTTTAATTGATCAAAACAAACTTGGTAAGTTGAAAATGATCCAAGCTCCTTTTGGTAGTTACAAAGAACCTGATCCTACAAACCGTTTCTTTAATCCAGACTTAGCAGGTGGTGCCTTGCTCGATATTGGTACCTATGCCGTTTCATTTGCCCGTTACTTTTTATCAAGTACACCAGAGATTATCGCTACTACTATGGTCCCTTTTGAAACCGGCGTAGATGAACAATCCGTAACTATTTTGCGCACGAAAGAAAATGAGCTTGCGACAGTCAGTTTATCTTTTCAAGCTAAAATGCCTAAAATCGGAATCGTGGCCTTTGAAAATGGTTATTTGGAAATTAGTGATTATCCTCGTGCCGATAAAGCTACTTTGACCTATACTGACGGTAGCAAAGAGACAATCATTAGCGGAACAAGTGCGAATGCCTTTGGTTATGAAATTGACAATTTCGTTGCAACAATTGAGGGCAAGCCCAATAGGTCTCTTTTTCTCACCCATGCTGTTATTGGTATCTTGGATCAAATGCAAAAAGAATGGGCACAGTAACGATTTAGCCCTGTTGAAGCAACGATTTCCTGTGGTGAAACATTATATAATGTTTCACCGCTTTTTATTCTTCAAGCCTGTTACTAAACTCTACTTTGGTCTCAATAAAACTAGTAAATAATTGGAGAAACTGGAATAAACGTGCACGATTTTCAAATTCAAAACGATTTTTTGGCAACGGACTTTTTTCATAATTTCGACTAATTGCTTCAATTAATTGTAAAAGTTCACGACCATCATTATTATAGCCAAAAGTTTTTGCAGTTGTTTGCAACAAGTAGCGCATATCAGCCACATATTCTTCTTCAACTTCAATTTGATCCAATAAATTTATCATATCTCTTAAAATCAATACTTGTCCGCGGCGCATAGTAAAGTAAGATGCAAAAGTTAAATCTTCTTGAAACCAGCGATTTTGCTGATGACGCTTTGCTTTAATTTGCGATTCATGTAAATACGCTGTCAGTTGGCCACAAGTTTGTTGCGCTTTTTTAGCTGCAATGGGCGTATTTAAACCACTTGCCAACTGACCCAAAAGTTTTTTGAACATTACTTCAATTATCATCTGTTCTTCTTTTAAAGTTTTAGCAATATCTGGCATATACAAGTTGGCTATTAAAGCTAGGCCTACACCTAAACTCATTAATAAAAATTCATTGGTAATAATTTGCCAAGCAAAAGAATTTTCTGTTAAATAATGGGTAACCAAGACTGAATTGACGACGATTCCATCATCAAGTTTGAAATATACAGAAACTGGTATAAAGATTAATAAGTAGACACCAAATGAAAAAGGATTAAATCCTAATAAATTAAAGCAAAAAAAAGCAATAATGGTAGCAATAATTAAAGATACCACGCGATAAAAGGCCGTTAATAATGTGGCTTTTTTTGTATTTCCGACACTTAAAACGGCAATAATGCCAGCTGCTGGAGCATATAATAAATTTAGAAATTGTGCTAAAAACATAGCTAAACTCGCAGCAATAACGGTTTTAACCGTACGTAATCCAATTTTCATAAGCCCCTCCTTTATTTTTAGTTTACCGATTTCACCGTAAACTGGCAATCTTAATGGATTTTCGTTATCATATTTATAGAGCAACTACTAAAGTAAATCTTAAACAGCTATTTATTCAAGCTAATTTTATAGAACAGGAGCTAAAAAATGCGATTAGGACGTTTTCGAATCGGAATGAGAACCATGAAGACTGCATTAGCAGTAATGCTTTGTATCTTGCTTTTTCACTTTATCGATCGTGGTCAACCCTTGATTGCGGCACTAGCTGCTGTCTTTTCACTACGACAAGATCTAACTACAACTGTATCTTTTGGCAAATCCCGGGTCTTAGGCAACTCAATTGGTGGGATTGCCGCCATTCTTTATTTTTTTATCAAACAATATTTTCATCATGATTTCCTAGTGGAGCTCATTGCCTTACCAATTTTTGTCGCCTTGGTAATTATCATCTCAGATGGTATTAATAATAATTCAGGTATTATTTCAGCAATTGCTACGATGCTTTTAATTACACTAAGCGTAACCGAAAGCCAATCTGTTTATTTTGCTATTGATCGCGTGTTAGATACATTTATCGGGACATTTATCGCCCTAGTAATTAACTTTATTTTACGCCCGCCTACCGATGAAAAGGAAAAAGAAATTACCGAAGACTTAGTTGAGTTAAAGCAAAAAGAAGAAAAACTACATTTTATGTTGGCTGAAGTTCAAAATGAAATCAAGAAAAAGAACGAAGAAGGAGATGGCCGTTAATTGCCATCTCCTTTTTTACCCAAAATAGGCTAACAATGTACCCGCTGCAACAGCAGAACCAATA
Organism: Enterococcus saigonensis; assembly: GCF_011397115.1. Taxonomy (NCBI): domain Bacteria; kingdom Bacillati; phylum Bacillota; class Bacilli; order Lactobacillales; family Enterococcaceae; genus Enterococcus; species Enterococcus saigonensis. The sequence goes on from NZ_AP022822.1 coordinate 1,656,817, forward strand.
ATGCCTGCTACATTTGGTCCCATTGCATGCATTAATAAATAATTGGTCGGATCATTTTTCAAACCTTCTTTATGCACTACGCGGGCAGCCATTGGTACAGCAGAAACACCTGCCGCACCAATCATAGGATTTACTTCTCCTTTTGTTAATTTACACATCAATTTGCCAAACAAAACGCCTGCTGCAGTTCCAATTGCAAAAGCAAATAATCCCAAAATAATAATCTTAATGGTTTCCAGAGATAAGAAAATATCAGCTTCTGCTTTTGCCCCAACAGTTATGCCCAATAAAATAGTGATACTATACATCATAGCATTTTGCAAAGTCTCTGCTAATTTAGGAACTACTTGTGATTCGCGAATTAAATTTCCCAACATTAAACATCCAATTAACGTTGTTGCTGCCGGAACTACCAATGCTACAAAAATTGTCGTAAAAATCGGAAAAATAATTCTTTCCACTTTTGTGACGGTCCGTTGCATTTGCATTTTAATTTTTCGTTCTTCTTTTGTAGTCAAAACATTAATAATTGGCGGTTGAATTAATGGTACCAAAGCCATATAAGAATACGCAGCAATGGCTATCACAGATAATAAGTGGGGGGCTAACCGAGTCGTTAAATAAATAGCTGTTGGGCCATCTGCTCCACCAATAATTCCCGTAGCTGCTGCTTCTGGTCCTGTCATTCCTAAAAAAATAGCACCAAAAAAAGCCGCAAAAATTCCAAATTGTGCTGCCGCCCCTAAAAGCAATGTTTTAGGATTTGCAATCAAAGGACCAAAGTCAGTCGATGCACCTAAACACAAAAAGATTAATGGTGGATAAATTCCCAGGTTCGTTCCTTGATACAAATAATACAAAAGCCCCCCTGGTTCAACTTCTGTCGGACTAGCAAAAATTCCTGTTAACGGTAAATTTACTAATAAAATACCAAATGAAATGGGCAAAAGTAAATAAGGTTCATATTCTTTGAAAATGGCTAAAAATAAAAAGATAATAGCAATTAAAATCATAATAAACTGTTTTCCTGTCATGCCAGCAAAACCAGACGTTTCGATCATATTTTTGATAATCTCAGTCATCTTTCATCTCCTTAAAAATTTTTTTAAACAAAACTAATGCTCCTCCTAGTGCTGCTAAAACGAAAAAGACCAATAACATAGCCACTAGTGTAATCATTCCCGCTTCTATTAAAGTCATTTTCTCCTCCTTTATTCTTATTACTTTAATTGTAACAAAATGCCCATAAGACACAAAATGAAAACGAGTTCAAAAAAAAGCCAAGTCTGGCACCTTTTATAACGTGCACGTTTTAAGGCACTTAAGACTTGGCTTTTTTCTTATTCATTTGATTTTAACGCCTCTATCATATCCACATTTTTTAACTTAATATATATAAAAATCCCAACAAGTATTGTAAAGAAAATTGTAATAAGACTCGCATAGAGATAACTCAAAGGCTGAATAACTGGCGAAAACATCACCATGTCCAACTCAACTGTCTTCAAGACAAAATCATGTTCGATTTTACCTAAAACTAGGCCGAATAAAATACCAAAAATAGTTAAAATAATATTTTCTCGATAAATGTACATGGTTAATTCATTATCATAAAATCCCAACACCTTAATAGTTGAAAGTTCGCGAATTCGTTCTGAGATATTAATATTATTTAAATTATATAAAACGATAAAAGCTAAAAGCCCGGCTGATATAATCAAAACCCATACAACAATTGTTAAAGCTTGTGTTGTGTCATCTAGTGCATGTAAGGAATCTGATAAAAAGCTCACATTCACAACTTCAGGATTTTCCATTAATTTCTCAGCGACATCTTTTTCTTGACTGCTACTCAAATCCTTTTTAAAAAGTAAAAAAGCAGCATTATATTCAGGTTTTCTCTGAAAAACTTGTTCATAATAAGATGGACTTAAATAAGCAAAATGACCGGTATAATTTTCCGCAATTCCAGCGACTTTAATTGGATAACTTTGTTTATCTGTATCTTTTAAATGAATTGTATCTCCAATTTTTATATTAAATAGTTGTGCCAATTTCTCATTAATAACTGCACCTTTATTTTGCAGTTGGTATTCTCGCGTGCTTTGACGGTTATTTAATAAAATGAATTCATTTAAATTTTGAGCTTTTTGTGGTACATACACACTGACATCTTGCGGTGTTTTATCGTGTCCTGAAATTGTAAAGGTCTCTATGCTAACGGCCAAACTATCTTTGTAGCGATTTAATTGTTTAACTTCTCTTTCGTAACGTGTTTCATTATTCTTATTGGTATCACTAAATGAAACAACAGCTTGGTAATGCCACAATTTCTCAAATTGCAGTGGAATAATATCTGTAATAGAATCCCGCAAGCCAAATCCAGTGACGATCATCGCTGTACATCCCGCAATTCCAACCACCGTCATCAACATTCGTAATTTATACCGGAATAAATTACGCAAGGTTACTTTTTGATTAAAATTTAGTCGTTTCCACAATGGTTTAATATTTTCTAGCCACACTCTTTTTCCTGCCTTTGGTGCTTTAGGACGCAATAAAGTTGCAGGAGGGACAATTAAATCCAATCGCACTGTCAACATAGCTACACCTACTGTACAAATCAACCCAACCATAATACCAATGATTGTGTAATTCAAATACCACGGTGTGACAAAAGAAGGTAAATTATACAATTGACCATAGGCATCGATAATAATACTTGGAAATAGGTTAAAGCCAACCAGCAACCCTAATAGTGAACCGATAATTCCCGCTAAGAAAGAATAAATAAAGAATTTTAAAGCTATTTCAGCATTTCGATAACCTAAAGCTTTGAAGGTTCCGATTTCTCCTCTTTTTTCTTCCACCATTCTCGTCATGGTAGTCAAGCTGACTAAGGCAGCAATCAAGTAAAAAATTAGTGGAAAAACAGTGGCTAACGATGTAATGCGATCAGCATTTTGTTTGTATTCGGTATAGCCTGGATTATCATTACGATCACTAAAAATATACTCTGCCGGCTTCAAGTTTTCTAACCGTTTTTTTTCATTTTTTAATTGTAGCTCAGCATCCAAAAGTTTTGGCATGTTGGTGCTTGTTTGTTTCTGAAATTCGATTAATTGCTGCTGATACACTTTTTCACTGCCAGCAATTTCAGTCTCAGCTTTTTTTGTTGTTACGTCAGCTTTTTCTTTTGTTTCTATCAATTTTGCTTTTGCTTCTTTAAGTTCAGCGGCTTTATCTTGTAGCGTTTTTTTAGCTTGGTCTAATTTTACTTCTGCTTGTGCCAAACTCCGCTCTTTTTCTTCAATTTCACTTAAATCCAACGTGGATGTTGTTTCGGTATTTGTCAACTGTGTCAATTGTCTTTTTAAAGTATCTATACGGTTGATAATTTCTTTTTGTACGGCTACGACATCTGCAAGTGTGATATTTTCTTCATCCCACTTCTCAATACTTTCGTTTAATTGCGCGTCTCCTATTAATTCTGCCAACGCTAAAAGCGAACTTTTTTCCTCACTAATTTCTTTTTTGAGGGTTTCTTCGTCAGAAGACAATTGTTCTAATTTGTCTTTCAAATTATTGCCATTATCAATTTTTTCTTGAGTTTGCTGGATGGCCAGATCATTAGGATTAGCAGTTGATGTTGTCGTAGCTGCTTTACGCTGTGCAGCCACTTCTGCTTGTTCTTGTGCCAACAATTGTCCCTGCTGATTTAAATCTTCGTTTTGTTGCTGGAGTTCTTTTTCTTGCTCCTCCAACTTATTGGCTATGTTTTCTTGTTCTTTCTTGCCTGATTCTATTTTAGCTGCTAACTCTTTTTTCGCATTTTCAATTTTTTCTTTTGCTCTTTTTAATTTGTTTTCGCCATCATCTAACGTTTTTTCCCCTTGTGTGATTTCAGCTTGAACTATTTTTAACTGTTCTTGAGCTTGTTCTTTTACTTCCTTTAGACGTTGTTGTGGTCTTTGACGTAGTTTTCTACGTAAACTTTTGATTCCTTCATCTGTTATCTTTTCATAAGTTTTGGAATATGCTGTGTGCTTTTTACTTTCTTTAAACTGAACCAAAATGCGACTATAACTTGGCAAATTTAAGTCATTTTCATGGACTACTGCAAAATAATCTATTGTGCCACTGCCAACGTTTGTACTGCCGCGTTTAATGTTTTCAATATATTCTGGACTATTCACGAAACCAACAACTTTAAACTCACGTTTTTTTAGTTGTTGTTTTGGATCGTCATCTATTGCTACGATAAATTTATCGCCAATACGATAATCTTTATTGTAATCAGCTAAATTATCTAGTGCAATTTCTCCTGAATTTTTTGGTAAACGTCCTTTAACTACGTAATAGTCGTTGATATCTTGCTGCGCGGTGTAGCCAAAAAAGCGCAAGACTTGATTTTTATCGCTTAAATTTAAATCAACTGAATATTCAGGCATCGCTTTTGCCACATGATTATCTTCTTTGATTAAATCAAGGTCTGTCGTGGATAAGCCAAGCGTTGAGATCACTGTTGCATCTGCCAATTTTTGCTGATCGTAATAATTATCACTGGATGTGATCATATCAGGCCCGGTTGCACCGATACCGACAAAAAAAGCAGTTCCTAAAAAGATTATTCCAAGAATCGATAAAAATCGTGCCGGAGAATTTCTGATCTCTCGCAGACTAGTTTTGAGTAATGCGTTTTTCATGCTACTATCACCACGCAATCTCTTCAATCGGAAGTGGATTTTCATTTAAAGTAATACTTCTGACCTTGGCATCATTAATTTTAATGACACGATCGGCCATAGGAGCAATTGCTGAATTATGGGTAATAATTATGACTGTCGTTTCAAATTCTGTTGCTGTATCTTTCAAAATTTCTAAAATTTGTTTTCCTGTTTCATAATCCAGTGCTCCTGTTGGTTCATCACAAAGTAAAATTTTAGGTTTTTTAGCCAAAGCACGAGCAATCGTCACGCGCTGTTGTTCTCCTCCAGACAATTGTGCAGGAAAATTATTCATGCGCTTACCTAATCCAACTTTTAACAAGACCTCCTCAGCATCCATTGCGTCTTCTACAATTTGTGAGGCTAATTCCACATTTTCTTTTGCAGTTAAATTAGGAACTAAATTATAAAATTGGAAGACAAAACCGACATCGTTTCTTCTATATCCTGTCAATTGTTTCGCATCAAAACGTGCGATATCTGTTCCATCTACTGTAACTTGTCCACTATCACAGGTGTCCATGCCACCTAGTATGTTTAAAACAGTCGACTTTCCAGCACCACTTGGCCCTAAAATAACAGCTATCTCACCTTTTTCAACACTAAAGGTAACATTATCGTTAGCAATGATTTCCGTATCTCCCATCTGATACTTTTTCACTTCGTTAAAAACTTCAATATAACTCATAAAATTAGCCCCTTATAAAAAAATTCTCGTTAAATTAAGTTTACCACAAGATATTTTTTTAATGAAAATTCAACTTAGAAAAACACACTTTTATTTGGCAGAAAATAAAATAACTAAAAAGATATTTACCAAAATAAAAAAACGACAACCAAAATTTTGGCTGTCGTTAAAAAAATACTATTTAAATTAAGCTTCGTAACGTTTTACACCATCTAAATAAGTAGCTACTAAGGTCATGTCTGGATTTAAGACAATAAAGTCAGCATCCCGTCCATTTTTAATCAAACCACACTTGTCATCAATCTTACAACTAACAGCGGGAACCCAAGTTGCCATCATAATTGCTTCTTCTGGAGTAGCAATTTCCCAATCTACGACATTCTTAATAGCTTCTTTTAATTTCAAAATACTACCAGCCAAATTGCCTTCTTTCATTCGAGCTGTTCCCTCTTTTACTACAACAGGGAACTCACCCAAAATATAGTCGCCATCTGGCATGCCACCTGCCATCATGCAATCTGTAATTAATGCTACATGGTCATGGCCAGCTTTTTCCATTAAAATTTCAGCAGCTTGTGGATGAACATGGTGTCCGTCACAAATCAATTCAGAAAAGACATGTTGTAAACTAAGTAGCGCACCTACCATACCTGGTTCGCGATGATTCAATCCACGCATCCCATTATAAGCGTGTACAAATACATTTGCTCCAGCTTCAACTGCTTCTGTTGCTTCTTCTAATGTCGCATTACTATGCCCTAAAGCTACTACGACACCTTCTCTCGTCACTTGATTAACAAACTCTTTAACGCCTTGACGTTCAGGTGCTAAAGCAATTTTTTTAATTAAACCACCAGATGCCTCTTGCCATTCATGGAAAGTATCAATATCTGGATCACCAAAGTAAGATGGGTTTTGCGCACCCTTGTGTTCTTCTGTAAAATATGGTCCTTCAAAATAGATCCCTTGAATTTTTGCACCTTTTACTTCTTGATACGTATCGCCAATCGTTTTAGCAACGTCTTTTAATAATTCTTTTGTAGAAGTTAAAGTCGTTGGTAGGTAAGAAGTCACACCACATTCTAACAACCCTTCAGACATAATCTTCAAACCTTCAGCATTATTGTCCATAACATCTTGGTTTTTATAGCCGTGAATATGTGTGTCCACTAAACCTGGGGCAATCCATTTGCCACTGTGGTCGATAACATCTGCATCTTTTTCAGGTAATTCAGCATAATAGCTACCAAATTTTCCATCAATAATTTCTAAATAGCCTGCAGATTTAGTATCAGAATTTAAGAAAAACTTGTCAGCATAAATAAATGTCCGCATTTAAATCGCTCCTTTGATTTACTATCTTAAAATTACTCCTTCTTTTAACAGAAGTCAAGAAAGGTCTAAACCATTTTAAAGATTTGTAATCCGTTTCACAGAGCTAGATATTTTAAAGTATTTCTCTCCTTGTTCATTTTTACCTTGCGCTTCATAAATCAAACCTTCTAACCGGAAAAGCTCTTCTAAATAATAATAACTTTTTTGTTTTCGCACCATTTCTGCACCATTTTTCACGATAACCAATGCTTCGTCATACCGCTTTTCTCGGTATAAAAACAAACCGTAATTATAAAAAACTTTTGCAAGGCGGCAATCAATACGCTCATTAGGTAATGTATAAAAAAGCTCCATACTATAAGCTAGATTAAACTCTCCTTCTTTTTTTTGACCTAAATCCACTTGTACTCTTCCAATACAAGAAATTAATTGAATTTCATTAGAAGAAATAAAATGTTTGTCCACTTGAAATGTATAAGAAAGTCCATGTTTCAAATGCTGCAAAGACGATTCGAGGTCTTTTCCTAGAAAATATTCGCAACTGCCTAAATAATAATAGTATAATTGTAAGTCTGTATCCAAATACAATTGATCTAAAACATCTGGCTGATTTAACAATGCGTTTAATTTTGTATATTCTTTATGGAAAAAGTGATAGGCCATTTGATCAAGCAATAAATTTACCTTTCGAATCTCCTTAGAGTGAAGCGTCATAATTTGATCAATAGTTACGCCTAGTCGTTCGCACAAATTCTGCATCACCAAGACATTTGGCAACTCTTCGTCATTTTCGATGCGACTCAAAACGCTTTGAGAACAAATATTTTGCGACAACATTTTTTGTGTTAATTTACGATCTTTGCGAATCTGTTTTAATGCTTGCCCAAAAGAAACATTTTCTGCTGTCATTACGCGATCTGCCTCCAATTATGCGAATTAGCATTACCCTTTTTGTATATTTTATCACATAATACCCGCAAAGGCGCTACCGAAAACAAGCAACTTTTTATCATTATGTGGAAAAATTTAGGAGGATTTTGGAATGAAACAACAAGCAAATGTTATTTTTAAGTGGCAAGATGAACAATTTTCAGGCTGGATTGAAAAGGAGTATCAAAATTCGTTTTTAATCAATGTGACAAACCCGAATGAGGAATTAGAGACGAAGTATGCCAAGCGAATTATCATCAGTAAAAAAGCCTGCCAACGGCTCTCATAAGAATGATCAAGCGCTTTACATATAATCTAATAACTTTATATACAACTTTCACATAGGTACAAAAAAAGAGAATGATGGAGCTGATGGTCTTCAAACAATCCAGTTTGTTAAAGATCAAAAGCCAGTCATTCTCTTTTTTATTTATTTTTGTTGATAGGTTGCCAAAAACGCGCGCAATTTTTCTGCTGTAAATTTCAAATCATCCATTTTAGGCAAATAAACAATCCGAAAATGATCGGGTTCTTGCCAATTAAACCCGCCACCATGGACTAGCAAAATCTTGTGTTCATGCAAAAAATCCAAAACAAATTGTTCATCATTGGTAATATTAAACCGCTTAATGTCAATTTTAGGAAAAATATAAAAAGCTGCTTTTGGTTTTACAGCTGAAAGACCTGGAATATCATTTAATGCGTTATAAATGAATTCACGTTGTTCGTAGATTCGACCACCTGGCAATAATAATTCATCACTGCTTTGGTATCCCCCAAGAGCAGTTTGAATAATTTGTTGAGACAATACATTGGAGCATAAACGCATGGAAGACAACATATTTAAACCCTCAATGTAATCTTTCACCCCTTTTTTATCTCCACTTAGAACCATCCAACCTACACGAAAACCTGCTACACGGTGAGATTTTGATAATCCATTTAAGGTCACGATGAAGCGGTCTGGAGCTAATGTGGCGATTGGAACATGGGTCAGTCCATCCATCACCAAGCGATCATAGATTTCATCAGAAAAAATAATCAAATCAAATTCTCGTGCTAAGTCCACGATACCTTCTAATATCTCTTGGGGATAAAGTGCTCCAGTGGGATTATTAGGATTAATTACTACAATTGCTTTAGTTTTACTGGTAATTTTAGCACGCATATCTTGAAGATCTGGATACCACTCACTTGCTTCATCACAAATATAATGAACGGGTTTGCCACCAGCTAAAGAAACGGATGCCGTCCATAAAGGATAGTCAGGTGAGGGTACTAACACCTCGTCTCCATCATTACATAAGCCTTGCATACACATAGTGATAAGCTCACTAACTCCATTACCTGTATAAATATCATTTATTGTTACGTTAGGAAATCCCTTTAATTGACAATACTGCTCAATGGCTTTTCGCGCTGAAAAAATCCCTTTGGAATCAGAATATCCTTCTGATGAACGAACATTCATAATTAAGTCACGCACAATTTCATCAGGGGCTTCAAAGCCAAAAGGTGCCGGATTACCAGTATTTAATTTTAAAATACTAACGCCTTCTTCTTGCATTCGATCGGCCTCTTCTAACACTGGGCCGCGCACGTCATAGCTAACACCTTCTAATTTATTTGATTTCTCAAAATGTTTCATCATCGTCGCCCCTTTTTATTGAATTCTTTTAATTACTTTACTTTTTTATCTTTTAAAAAGCAATCCCTCCTGTAATTTTTCGCAAAAGTTTTATTTTTTTGCTTGCCAAAAATTAATTCCAATATCAATTGCTATGCTTGCTATAAGCCCCATAAAAATACCAAGTAAAATATTCTCCATTATTATTCCAATTAATATCCCCAGCAATACCGCTGGTAAAAGAAACGTTCCATCTGATTTTTTCAAACAAACACCTATTTCTAATCTTAATCTTGACAAAGTTTTTTTTTATAAGGTATCATAAGTTGTTGTTTAGCAGAAGTGTTGGAATTGGCAGACAAGCAAGATTGAGGGTCTTGTGAGCGGATGCTCGTGCGGGTTCAAGTCCCGTCTTCTGCATGAATAGTTTTTTTTAAAAGATACCAAGTAGGTAGAAACCTGCTTGGTATCTTTTTTTCCGTAATTTGTCTCCATTTTTTGATAACTACTTTGAACTATTTTCACTGGCTTCTAATAAATATTTCTGTCGCCATTTAGAATCTACTTGCGTCGTTCCAGTTTTAAAAAACATTTTTTCGCTTCCTGCCGTTTTTGCCTGAGCATAATACCATTTTTTCCATCTTAAAAATTCAAGGTTAGCTTGCAAAACGTTTATCTTTTGCTCTAATATTTCTTCTTGACTCACCATAAATTCATAACGTTTAGGCAGCGTACTGTCTCCTTGAATACACCATTGCATAAAAACTTTAATGTCTTTTAATGGAATTGCTGATTTTTTTAAACAAGCTATAACTTCAAGGTAGCCCAAGTCGTCTGCTGTAAAAATTCTTTGACCGTATTCATTGCGCTTTACAAAAGGCAACAGGCCCTTTTCATCGTAATAGCGTAGTGTCGCCACACTAAGTTGGTATTTTTGGGCAATTTCACCAATCGAATAATTTTTCATTCATTTCTCCTTGCCCTCAAGTATACTTGAGTATTTATACTGCTTATAGTTAAAAATAATCCTGGTACAAAAAATGCCAGAAAAGGAGATTTATTATGTCAAAACCACTTGTCGTTATTACTGGTGCTTCATCGGGATTTGGTGCCCAGATGGCAGAAATATTTAATCAACAAGGTTATCCTTTACTTTTACTAGCACGTCGCACCGAATGTATTTTGTCACTTCCACTTAATTTTCAAAATGTGATGATTGAAAAAGTTGATGTCACAGACAAACTCGCCTTTCAGCAGGCAATTGAAAAAGCTGTTGCAAAATTTGGTCCCGTTGATTTGTTAGTTAACAATGCGGGGGTGATGCTTCTTGGCAATGTGACAAGCCAAGACGCTACCCAATGGCAACAAATGTTAGATGTCAATATCATGGGTGTTTTAAACGGGATACAAATTGTTTTAAATAAGATGATTGACCAAAGACATGGCACAATTATCAATATCTCTTCACTTGCCGGTAAAAAAACATTTCGAAATCATGTTGCTTATGTGGCCTCAAAATTTGGTGTTCATGGCCTGACTGAAACAATTCGTGAAGAAGTGTCCGATAAAAATGTTCGGATCTGCCTTGTTGCTCCCGGAGCTGCTGAAACCGAACTTTTGAGCCACACAACTGATCGCCAATCACAAAAAGATTATACTGCTTGGAAAGAGACAATGGGCGGTATAACTTTAGATCCAAAAGTAGTAGCACAGACAGTGCAGTTTATTTATGAAATGCCACAGGAAGTGACAATTCGCGAAATAGATCTTGCTGCAACTGCGCAAGATAGTTAAATTTGAGAAAAACTTTAATTTCAAATTAATATAAAAACAGCTCTAAATATCCAAATGGGATTAGAGCTGTTTGTTTTGACCAATTTTGGATCCATATTGATGCTTAAGTCTTTACAAAACAGTTGGATCATAATGATAGGTTATATCACCATTATGATGCGCTTCACCAACAAAATACTTTTTATCATCTCGATTAACCCAAGCTTTACGAAAAAGGAAAAAGTTTTCCCGACTTACTTCAATTTTTTCAATTTCACCATTTTTCAATTTTTCTAATTGCACTTCATAACTTTCCATTTAATCAAAACCTCTACTCTTCAAAATAGCCAGAACCGCGTCGACTTTCCGATTGTCCTTCTTCAATTAAACCTTTTAAATCACGCTCTAAAACTTTACTCTTTTTTTCTGGTTTTATTTCTATTTTAGAATCTGCCAATTCTGCAGGTACATTTTTTTCATGATAAAATTTTTCAACCGCAGGATCATCAGCTTTTTTTTCTTGAAAAGCTGCCGGTTCATGATCAAATAATAAATATTGTTCCTTATTTTTGTGTAATGAATCCATTAATTCTGTTTCATCCACCACGTTCTTTTTTTTCTCTGGAATTAAAGAAGCGGGTATATATTTAGGGACAAAATAAGTGCGACCTGCCGAATAACGTTTCATGGTATTTTCTTCTGGCGTTATTTTAGGTTTATTTTTCACTTTATAAGTAGAGCGTTTGTAGTCTTTACCAAAAAGTGAAGTTCTCCCTGCTAAATCTGTTTCCGGTTTAACTTTTTTACTATAATCCGGTAGATTTTCACGATGTTTTTTTAGCTCTTCTTGTTGTGCCAATGTATGCCCTTGTTTGGCAGCCGTTGCTTTGCGAGAGCGACGTAGTGCACGTTCTTCTTGCATGTGATTATTTTTTAGGACATTTTTTTTCGGTGGCGTATAAAAAGAAGTTCCCTTGTCTTCAGGCTCATCTGTCAAAAGCCAACTGCGGTCTTTGGCAAAGAGATTACGTTTTTCTTTTTGAATTTTGACATTTTCCTTGTCATCATAAGCTGGAAAACGATAATGTTTACGATTAATATCCGTGTATTTTCCCATTTTAATTCATCCTTTATCTACTTTGTTTCATCATACCATAAAGTATCAAATTCTACTGGAATTCACCATGGGTAACAATTATTTTAAAAAATTATACAAAAAATACCCGAACAAAAATAGTTAATCCTAATACTCCTACTGTATTGCGCAGAAATTTTAGAAATTAGCCTACTTTTGTTCCGGTTTTTAATGTTATAACAACAAAATTTATTCGTATAGCTTTCCACTAAATACTACTGTGCCTGTTTCTTGCATAGTAGTATTACGACCAATAATTGCTTGCAAACGTTCCTTTGAGATTGGCAATGGGCGCAAAGATTGAATTTCTTCTACATTTAAAACTTGGATACCATTACTAGGATTAAAGAAAACTAAGACAAAGTCCTCCGCATCATACCGAAGTACACCTAAAACTCGTTGTGTATACAATAATAAAAAATCGCCTCGAAAAATGACGGGATTATCCTCTCGCAAAGCAATCCATTTGTGACAAGCCTCATCACAAGTCTCATCAATATTATCCCATGGAAAAAATTTGCGGTTATCTGGGTCTTTTTTACCGGTTAATCCCGCTTCATCACCATAATAGATGCACGGCACACCTGGAAAAAGATGCAACAAACCAAATGCTAACGCTAATTTTCTTCTATCACCATTTAATTGTGTTAAAATCCGCTCAGTATCATGGGTTCCAATATTATTGAAACTGTTGTAAAAGATGTCGTGGGGATAATTTTCTTGCAATGTTGTAAAATGTCTGGCAATTGTTTCAGGACGACAATCTGCTATAAGAAAAGCCAGTGCTTGTTCTCGCAGGGGATAATTCATTACTCCTTGGAGGTGTTTTCCTAATATATATTGCCGTCGTTTGCCATAAGAAATTTTGTTTGAGGCGTCTTCCCAGACTTCTCCTAATAAAACTTTATTATTAAACTGATCTAAATTTCGACGAACCCCGGCAATAAATTCATCTGGCAATTCATCGGCTACGTCTAAACGCCAACCATCAACACCAAATTCATTCCACTTTTGTAAGACTCCTGCAGAACCAAAAATAAATTCTTGAAATGCTTTGTTTTCTTTATTAATCTCCGGTAAATCTTTTACTCCCCACCAAGAACGGTAGTCATCCGGATAGCGGTTAAAAGTAAACCACGGATAATACCGGCTATGAATATTGCGATAAGCACCTTCATTTTCACCATAAGCACCATCATAATTAAAATAAAGACTGTTACGCCCAACATGACTAAACACACCATCTAAAATGACGTGAATATTATTTTGATGAAGTGCGTGTAACAATTCGGCAAATTCTTCTTCTGTGCCCAAAACTGGATCAATATTTAAATAATTACTCGTATCATACCGGTGATTACTGCGTGCTTCAAAAATAGGATTCAAATAAATGCCTGTAATCCCCAGTTTCTTTAAATAGGGAATTTTATCTTTAATCCCTTTAAAATTCCCACCAAAAAAGTCCCAACGAGCAATATCACCATTTTCATCTCGAATATACATCGGTTTATCTTCTTTACTGCCATAAATAAACGTATTTTCTTTAGGGTTATTTACTACTTGTTGCGCATTTCCATTATAAAAACGATCTGGGAATATTTGATAGAATATCCCTTCTCGATACCAACTTGGTGCTACTTCCGCCTGTTCATAACAAGTTAGTTGATAAGCATTTATTTCTTCTAAGTGATCGACTAATCTACCTGGTCCACCACCTTCTTTTGCACCATAGTAACGCGTATACTCAGCATGATTTGCATCTAAGTAATGCAGCTTAAAATAGTAAAAATAGATTCCTTTACCTTCGTTACAAAAATAATCAAAATGATAAGTAGTCGTCCCATAATTTTCCATTGGAATAGTATGACTTTCCCCACCATCATTTGTGACAACTAACGTTACCCCTGTGACATTGGGGTCTGCAGCTCGAATTTTAAAAGAAATAAATTCATTGACTAAAACAGCGCCAAAAGGCTTTTTATACTCTTCTAGCCATGAATTAAAATACACATTCGTCATAATTTCTTACCTCGTTAGTTCCTTGTGAGCAAAAACAGGCTCGATTTGCCAGATGTCTTCAGCGTAGCGTTCGACAGTGTGGTCGGCAGAAAACTTACCGGCGTTTGCGATATTAATTAAGCTGATTTGTTGCCAACGTCGTTTATCTTGATAAAGTTCTTCAATCCGCTTTTGGGCCAAACAATATGAATCAAAATCTCTTAAGACAAAAAATTCATCATTATACTTAATCAAAGAATCAAAAATTTCTTGTCCTTCAAATTGAATGTTCGGAATTGTACCATCAATAAAAGCATTTAAAACTTTTTGGATGGTTGGTGAATCCTCATAAATTCCCAGTGCATTATAGTTTTGAGCATGATAATATGCGTAAACCTCTTCTTCAGTTAAACCAAAAATTACAATGTTCTCTTTGCCAACTGCATCTCGTATCTCAATGTTAGCACCATCCAAGGTGGCTAAAGTAACTGCTCCATTTAACATCAACTTCATGTTGCTCGTACCAGAAGCCTCTTTTGAAGCCAAGGAAATTTGTTCACTAACATCCGCAGCCGGAATAATGCGTTCGGCTAATGTGACATTATAATTTTCTAAGAAGACAATTTTTAGTCGATCTTTCACATCCGGATCATTATTAATTAATTGTGCTGTTTCATTGATTGTTTTAATAATAGCTTTAGCATAGGAATAACTTGGTGCAGCTTTTGCTCCAAAAATGAACACTCGCGGCTCCATCTGCAAGTCTGGTTTTGCTTTAATATCAAAGTACAATTTCAAAATATGCAAAAGATTTAGCAACTGTCGTTTGTATGCGTGTAGCCTTTTTATTTGCACATCAAAAATTGCATTAGGAGAAACAACGATATCAGTTGTCTCTTTAATATATTGAGCTAAAGCAACTTTATTTTTGTATTTCGCTTCTTCTATGGCAGATAAGACAGCATCGTCTTCAACGAAATTTTGTAATAAGTGTAAGTCATTTGGTTTTTGGCGCCATGACGTCTTAATTGTTTTATCTAAAAGTTTGGCTAGCGGTTCATTGGAAAGTTGTAGCCATCGTCTTTCAGCAATACCATTTGTTTTATTATTGAATCTTCCAGGAAAGATTACATAGAAGTCATGCAAAACAACATTTTTTAATAAATCTGTATGCAGTTTAGCAACACCGTTCGTGCTGTGGCTGCCAATAATTGCTAGATTCGCCATATGAACTTGACCGTTTCGGATAATGCGTGTCCGCTCGATTAAATCGGCTTCATAGTATTTGCGATATTGATTGACAAAACGTCGATCAATTTCCTCAATGATTTGATACATACGCGGTAACAGATCTTGCATTAGTTCAATTGGCCACTTCTCCAAAGCTTCCGACATAATGGTGTGGTTGGTATAACTCATGACTTTCACTGTTATTTCCCACGCCTGCTCCCAGGATAGATCACACTCATCTAACAAAATGCGCATCATTTCTGGAACACATAATGCCGGATGAGTATCGTTAATATGGATAGCAATAGATTGACTCATAGTAGTTAGCGGTTTATTTAACTTTTTAAAGTAACGGACAATACTTTGAACTCCTGCTGAGACAAAGAAATACTCTTGTAAAAGTCTAATTCTTCGCCCTCTTTCATTTGAATCATCGGGATATAAAACAGCAGTTAAATCCTCTAATTCACGACGATCTTCTAAGCTGCGATATTTGCTTTCTTCTGAGGCGGGAATTTCAACAGACCATAGTCTTAATGTATTTACTACATCATTTTGATAACCCACCATTGCTGTATCGTACGGGACGGCTTTAATAAGACGGCTATTTTCATAGACTGGTTTTAGACGCCCATCCGCTAGTGGCATCATGTAAACATCTCCTCCAAAGCGCACATCAATAGCCTTACTCTCCTTACGCACTTCCCATACATTGCCATTATTTAACCATTCATCTGGCAATTCAACTTGATAACCATCCACAAAACGCTGTTTAAACAAACCGTAGTCATAGCGAATGCCATTACCATTGCCTGGCAATCCGCAAGAAGCAATTGAGTCCATAAAACAAGAAGCTAAGCGGCCTAACCCACCGTTCCCTAAGGCCATATCTTTTTCTTGGTCTACAATGTCATCTAATGAAAAGCCCAATTCGGTTAAACCATCCCGAACAGTATCCAAAATACCCAAATTTAATAAATTGCTTTTTAACATTTTTCCGGGTAAAAATTCAATGGAAAAGTAGTAAACTTGCTTTGTTTCTTCGGTCAGATAATCTTTCCATGTTTGCACCCAATCATCAGCATAATACGTTTTAACAACACTCCCTAAAACATGAAAAAGTTCTTGTGGTGTTGCATCACTGATATCCATCGCGTATTTTTCTTTGAGCCGTTGAATCATTTCTTCTTTAAAAACCTTCTTAGTAATCTTCATCTCTTTTCCTCCCAGATATTAAAAAGTTGAAGAAGTTTCCTTCTTCAGCTAAATATTTTTAGTGAGTTCCTTTTTTAAACGCTACAGATAAGAAACCGAAAAACAGCCAGCTGTTTCTCGGTTTCTTCTGCTTACTGGTTAAATTAACGTTTCATATAACGTCACATATTCTTTTGAAGACGTTGTCCAACTAAAGTCTTGATTCATCGCCTGGTGAATCAAGCTGTGCCAAGTTACGAAATCATCTGCATATACTGTTAATGCTCTTTCAATTGCTTTTAAGAGTTGATAAGAACTAAATTCAGCAAAACCAAATCCAGTTCCTTCACCTGTCACAATATTAAATGGTGTGACAGTATCTTTTAGCCCTCCAATTTCGTGAACAATCGGTAATGTCCCATAACGCATCGAAATCATTTGTGATAAACCGCAAGGCTCAAAAGCAGAAGGCATTAAAAAGATATCAGATCCGGCATACATTTGCTGTGCCAATTTTACATCAAAAGAAATACTAACTGAACATTTTTCTGGATAAGTCTTTGCAAAATAGCGGAAGCCATTTTCAAAATTTTTATCCCCAGTTCCAAGTAATACTAACTGAACATCATTTTGTAAAATATTGTGTAATTCATCTAGCAAAAGATTAAACCCTTTTTGGTAAGTCAGCCGACTGACCACTGCTAAAAGGGATACATCTGCTCTTTGCGGCAGTCCCATTTTTTCTTGCAACACTGCCTTATTTTGCGCTTTTCCGGTTAAATCTGTAGAGTCGTAGTGAAAAGGCAAAGCCGGATCAATTTTGGGATTGTTTAATTCGTAATCGATCCCATTTAAAATTCCGCTTAGTTTACCAGCTTCCATCCGCAAGATAACATCTAACCCAGAGCCAAACTGTGGCGTTTTTATTTCCTCGGCGTAAGAAGGACTCACTGTATTGATACGATCAGCATATAAAATTCCTGCTTTCATAAAATTCAAACAGTCATTCATCCGCACAGTGCCGTCTTCATAACGCTCCATACCAACACCAAATAAATCAGATAAGACACTTCCCTCATATTGACCTTGAAATTCGATATTATGAATGGTTAAAACTGTTTTAATACCATTATACGCGTTAATCCAACGGTATTTTTCTTTTAATAAGAAAGGAATCATTGCAGTATGATAGTCGTTAACATGCAAAATATCAGGAATAAAATTAATTCGTTCCAACATTTCAATTAATGCTAATTGGAAAAAAGCAAATCGTTCACCGTCGTCATAATAACCATACAAGTCGTCCCTGCCACCAAAATAATATAAATTATCTAAAAAATAGTAAGTGACATCATTTAAGATCATTTTTTTTATACCACAATATTGTCGGCGCCAACCAACATTCACATAAAAAGAAAACAAATCTTCGCATTGATCAGCATATTGTTTAGGAATTTTTTTGGCAAAATAGGGCAATACAACCTGACAATCAATTCCTTTTCTTACTAGCTCTTTTGGCAAAGCTCCAGCAACATCACCAAGTCCTCCTGATTTGAAAAAAGGAGCACATTCAGTGGCAGCAAATAATACTTTCATTTTATTCGCCTCCGTAAACATCGGAAATCACATGACTTTGTTTTTTTATTACTAAAGGCTCCTCTTTAGTGCCGATAATTTTGACTCCTGGTGCTACTTGAACTTCTTTATCTAAAATCGCATATTTTACTATAGCTTTTGCACCGATTTTATTGTTTGCCATTACGATAGAATTTTCTACTATTGCCTCTTCACGAATTACTGTATGGCGAGAAACTAAAGAATTTTTTACTGTTCCTTCAATAATGGAACCTGTTGCAAATTGCGAATTTTCCACTTGTGACGTCGGAGCATAGTAGGTCGGTACTTCATTTTTTAACTTGGTATAAATCTTTTTACTTGAATATAAGAGTGAACTAAATTTTTGTGGATCTAGCATGTCCATATTGGCTTGATAATAAGAATTAATGTCAAAAATATTATTTAAATAACCCGTATATTCATAAGCTGAACTTTTTACGTTGGTAATATTTGAACGTAGGAAGCTTTCTAAATTAACAGAAACTCCTTTGTTTTGCCCTTGTGATAAGGCTTCAATTAATCGGTCAGTTTGAACGATGTAAATATCTGCAGACAAATTCACCATATCATCCAAATTACGTTCTTTTGCTTGTGTTGCCCCAATAATCTTACCATGATCTTCTACTTCTAAAATAATATCTGTGGGGTAAACTTGTGATTTTGGCATCCGTTTATAAACGACTGTCATATCATTTTCTTGCATTTGATGAATTTTTAATACAGCGCGTAAATCAATATTGCAAAGCATTTTACTGCCCATAAAGACAGTGTATTCTGATTTTGATTTACGTAAATAATCAATTACTGTATCATAGTAATGCTTATTTTCTGCCTTTTGTTTTAAAAAATCTTGATAAACATGAATAAAGAAGCGGTTGCGAACACTATCTAAATTCCATTCTTTTCCACCACCGATATGATCAAAAACCGATTGTGTTTCTCCTTCGTTGAATACCATAAATACAGTATTAATATTGGCATTCACAATACTAGACAAATTAAAATCAATTAGACGATATTTGCAATCAAAAGGCAATGTTGCCAACGGACGATTTTCTGTTAATGGCAATAACTCATTGTAACGATGTAAATTACCCAGAATTGCGCACATTTTATTAGTTCTCATCAAGAGTCACTCCAATCACTTCGGAATAGCCGACTACAGCAATTTCCTCGCTGCCGTCAATAACTGCATCATCACCTACAATGGCATTTTCACCAATAATCGCGCGATGAATTTTAACGTTTTTCCCAATCGTTGCTCCCGGCATTACTACACTATCGCTAATCACAGTACCTTCTTTCACTTGAACATCGTCTGATAAGATAGAATGATTAATTTCACCAGAAACATAACAGCCATCTACAATTAATGAATTTTTCACTGCTGCTGTTTGTGTTAAGAAATGAGGTGGCGAAATCGTATTTTTTGAAAATACGCGCCATGATTTGTCACGAATGTCCAATTCCATATCCGGTTCAATAAATTCCATATTAGCTTCCCATAAGGAATCGATTGTTCCCACATCTTTCCAATAGCCAGAAAAACGATAAGCAAATACATTTTCACCAGATTCAAGATAGTTTGGAATAACATGTTTACCAAAGTCAATCATTTGCCCATCTTTTGAGTAGCTATTCATTAAAACATTACGTAAGCGTCCCCAGTTAAAAATGTAAATTCCCATCGAAGCCAAGTTGTTTTTGGGCTCTTCTGGTTTTTCTTCAAACTCAATAATTCGGTCATTTTCATCTGTATTCATAATTCCAAAGCGTGAAGCTTCTTTAATTGGCACTTCAATAACAGCCACAGATAATGAGGCATTGTTAGCTTTATGAGTTTCCAGCATATCTTCATAATCCATTTTATAAATATGGTCACCAGATAAAACCAGTACATATTGCGGATCCATTTGATCAATGTAGGCAATATTTTGATAAATTGCATGTGCTGTTCCTTCAAACCACTTGCTTCCTTCAGAACTGGAGAAAGGTTGTAAAATAGTGACACCTGAATTAATACCATCTAATCCCCAACTAGCGCCATTTCCGATATGATTATTTAATGCCAATGGCTGATATTGCGTGACAACCCCAACATTGCGAATTCCAGAGTTGGCGCAATTACTTAAGGTAAAGTCAATAATACGATAACGTCCACCAAACGGTACTGCTGGCTTGGCAATATTTTTAGTTAATTTTCCTAACCGGGTTCCTTGACCGCCGGCTAAAATCATTGCTAACATTTCTGTTTTCATTTTTGCGGTGAAATTTCACCATTCCCCCCTTTTAATTTTCAGCTTTTGCCTTTTTACTTTTACTACTTGATCTTCCCCGCGTATTAACTTCAGCCGGTTTAATCAACAATGCCCCTAAAGCTGGCACAATAGTTTGAATTTGATATGGATAATCTTTAAACGGAACAGCAATTGACTCTTTTACATCATTTGATTTAACCCAAGTTCCGCCAAATTCTTTCATCTCTGTATTTAAAATTTCTTTATACGTGCCTTTATATGGCACGCCCACGACAAAGTCTTTTCGCTCTACTGGCGTTAGATTTAAAACAACAATGATAAAATCTTTTTTTGTCTTTCCTCGTCTAATGAAACTCAAAATCGTTTCCTCGTTGTTGTCCGCATCAATAATTTCAATCGTGTCATAGCTACCTTCTAATTCCCAAAGTGCTTTTTCAGTTCTATAAAGTTCATTTAATGTCTTGGTAAAATGTTGCATACTATGGTTCATATCATCATTTAAATCGACCCATTCTAAACCATGATCGTATTTCCACTCCAAAAACTGTCCCCATTCACTACCCATAAAGAGTAACTTTTTACCAGGGTGGGTAATCATATACGTATACAGATTACGTAGTTGAGAAAACTGCTTGTAGCGATCTCCCCACATTTTATGCATCAGACTTTTTTTACCATGAACAACTTCATCATGAGATAAAGGTAAAATATAGTTTTCACTCATCATATACATGAACGAAAATGTTAGTAGATTAAAATTATGGCGTCGATAAATTGGGTCCATCTCGTAAAACCGTAACACATCATTCATCCAACCCATATTCCACTTATAGTCAAAGCCTAACGCACCACTTTCAATCATACCGGTAATTTTTGTATCAGAGGAACTTTCTTCAGCTATCATTAACACTTCAGGATGTGCTAATTTCACTACAGCGTTCAATTTTTGTAAAAAGTAATAGCCTTCAAAGTTTCGATTACCGCCTTCATGGTTTGGCGTCCAAGGTCCTTCATCATAGTCACGGTAGAGCATATTGGAAACAGCATCCACCCGAATACCATCTAAATGATAAAATTCTAACCAAAACAGTGCACTAGAAATTAAAAAACTTTGAACTTGTGGTTTTCCTAAATCAAAATTAATTGATCCCCAGCGAATATTTCTAGCACGATCCAGATCTTCATATTCAAACGTTGGTGTCCCATCATAATAAGGTAGCGTATCTTCGTTAATACAAAAATGACCAGGTACCCAATCAACTAAAACTCCGATATTTTCTTTATGACAAGCTTCAACAAAATCTTGAAATTCCTCCGGTGTACCGTAATAAGAACTTAATGCAAAATAGCCAACTAGTTGATATCCCCAAGACTTTCCTAGTGGGTGCTCCATTAATGGCATAAATTCAATATGGGTATAGCCCATTTCTTTAACATAGGGAATGAGTTCTTTGGTTAAATCAGAAAAGGTATAAGGTGTATTATCTTCATGATGTTTCCAAGAACTGGCATGAACTTCATAAATATTCAATGGTCGCTTAAAATAATTTGTTCGTTTTTTCCGGCCCTGCCATAAGCCATCTTTCCATTTTTTTTCCTGTAAAGTATGTAAAACCGCTGCACTTCCGGGACGTTTTTCAAATCGAATAGCAAAAGGATCAATTTTAAAAATTTCACGACCATTTGCTTGCCGTATTTTAAATTTATAAAGATCGCCCTCGTGGGGTTTAGCTGTCTTGACTTCCCAAATACCCGATTCTCGTTTTACTAACGGTATTGTATCTTCCCAATCATTAAAATCGCCCACCAACCAAACTTGTTGTGCATTAGGAGCCCAGACCCGGAATACAAAATTGCCATTCGTTAACTTATGTGCACCCAAAAAGTGCTGGCTATAAAAGTTCTCTCCTGTTAAAAACCGTTCTTCTGCTGCTAGCGCTTTAATTTCTTGCTTTTTTTCAACCATACCAGTTTCCTTTCTATAATGACTATTTTTGATCAGGCAATTTTTTTAGACTAAAGGATAAGAACGAATCCAGTTAAATCACTAACTTTTTCTAATATAATAATAACATACTTCTAATCTTTGAAAAGCATTTTGTGGTAAAAATAACTCGTTTTCCACAAAATAAATTTAATTCATTTTGTAACAACGAAAAATGTCTTTTGTTAAAGCGTTTACAACATTTTTGCTGAATACGATAACAACATTGCTATTACACAATACTTAAAAATAAAGAATATTACGAAAATAAAAAATGAAAATTATATAACTAATTCTGAACATTAAAAAAGATGACACATCTTTTTATGAGACAATAATGAGCATTATTGTTTAGAAATGTTGCGATTTTTTTGTAAATAAAAAAGTACTTGACTAAAAAATCAAGTACTTAAAAAATAATTTATCATTTCGACATTTACCAATTAACTATATTATCCTGAAAAAACTTTTGATAAATAACTGTACCACACTGAAAAATACCCATCGTGCCTAGAAATATTCGAACAATAAAAGGTAAATAGACAACGATTAACGCTAGGGCTAACAAAATCATCCCCTGAATAAACGAATAGGAATGACAAAATGGTAAAAAAAAGTGCAAAGTTACAAAAGCAAAAAGACTACTGACAAAAATTAATAGAAATTTAAAAAAGACAAACAACATATGATCAAAGGTTGGATGATAACTCAAAGCTTGCTCAATCGAAAAAAATGTTTCCGGATTAACTAATAGTAAGTATACTGAATAATAAAGACCAAAAACCATCATTATACCATGACTAACTAGTAAAAGACGTCGACTCATTTCCTCACCCCTCACACATTTTTTATATTATAACAATCGTTCTATATAACAATTGTAATCTTTTTTTAATATTTTTGCAAAAAAATTCTATTTTGGTTAGTCTTTCAATTGTAATTTCTGAATTTGTAGTGTATTTTGGAGCAATAAGGGGGTTTTTAATTGGATTTCAAGCTATTATTTATGATTTTCGCTATTAATTTTGCCTACATCACCTTGAATACACTCCGCTTCATGTTAACAATGAAAGGTTATCGTGTCATCGCACCACTAGTGAGTATGGTCGAAATTACGATTTATATTTTAGGGCTTTCGATGGTCTTAGATCGTCTAGATGATCCTATCAACTTATTTGTTTATGCGCTTGGTTACGCAGTTGGAATTAGTGTTGGAATTAAAATAGAGGATAAACTTGCCCTTGGCTATATTATGGTTACTGCTATCCTCCCTTCTAATACCAGCGAAGAAAATCATCTACCTAAAGTATTACGCGATAATGGTTACGGTGTTACTCAGAGTAATGCACAAGGCTTAGAAGGCGATCGTGTCGTACTCGAAATTTTATCGCCGCGAAAAAACGAACGCCAACTTTACCAATTAATTAAAAGTGTTGAAGAACGTGCTTTTATTATCTCCTATGAACCAAAATATATTTCGGGCGGATTTTGGACCAAAAAAGTTCGAAAAAGACAACTCCGACAATAATAAAGAAAACGTCAATTTGCTAGTAAATTGACGTTTTCTTTATTTTTCATATTAAATTAATAAAAGTATTATTTTATGAGAAATAGTCGACATTTACTTATTATTTTGTTATTATTATGCTGAAAAATCGTTTGGAGAAAATATATGACAAATTTGAAACTATTAAAATATATTACCGTAGCTTGTGGTTTCACCGCTACGATTCTTTTTGTGTCGACTTTTTGTAGCGATTACTTATTTGATACCCTTGCAACCAAACTGTCCTTAAATGCCTTTGGTGAAAATAGTAATCTTGGCACCCTTTTTAATCATCTTTTTATTTTATTCACAGTTATCTTTAGTGGCTTGCTTTATTACTACTGCAAACAAACAGGAAAAATTGAATTCAAAGAAGCAACCAGCTTTTATTTTATCGCCTTTTCAATTTTATTTCTCCGAACTTTTTTACCTTCGGAGAATATCCATTCCTTTTTTTATCTTTTATCAGTAGGTATTCAGATATTAACAACCTTAATGGCTTTATTTTTCTTTTTAATCGCCTTTTTAAATCGTAAGTATCCTGTCTTTTTTGCTATTTTAATGGGTATTGATATCCTTATTTATTTAGGAAGCGTTCTTTACAGTGTTTTATTAACTGATTTTTCGCTACCTAATTTTGGAAGTATCGTTGCAGCAACGATTAACATTACATTTTTTAGTTTTTTCTTTTTAAACATGCCGATAAAAAAGCATGTATAATTTAGCAAAAAAGGGCAAACCCAGACTTTGTGGGTTTGCCCTTTTTCTATTTATATTCAAAAAATTTGACATTAAATGAATACTTACTCTTATTCATCTATCATTGTTTAATGCAAGTGGAATAGATTGCGAAAAAAGAAGGGATTGATCACTTCTTAGCTATCCTAATGTTCTACCCACAATTCTTTAATCACACCATTGGTATAAACTTTAAACAAAGATTCTATTTTACTTTTTGGACTCGTCGCAACAATTAAATAAAACTTTCCATTAGTGTCAAAATCCAGCTCTCCAACAACTTTGTATAGGCAAGGTTTACTATCATACTTCGTATTATCCAATAGATATTTAACAGCTTGTGCCCCTGTCACAATAAAATTATTTTCTACTAACCAATCGACTACTATCGGAACAATAGTTTGTGCCCCAACCTCTTTTTTTTGCTGAATTGCTAAAATAATTTCTCCATCTGAAAAACGACGCTCATCAATTTTATTAGCTTTTAATTCAGCTCGTGCATTCTCTACTTCTGTCGTCGAAATAAACTGAATCATCGAACCCTTTGTTATCGGTCTATTTTTTACATATTCTTTTTTAATCTTCTCCATCCAGAAGCCCCCCTGATTCATTCTATAATAATAATATCATTATTTTGTTATAAACTCAACGATTTTTATTATCATTTTTTAATTTATTTTTAAAATAATCGGGTTTTCTAGCTGGTTATCAAAATCATTACCAGAATTGCCTATTCTACTATCAATCTTTGAGAAGAATATATTGTAAAGAGTCATTTCCTTTCCATTCTAAAAATTTAGTAAATAACAAACGCCATTTTAAAGTATCTCCGGCTAAGTTAATCGAATTATCTTCATAATGTTTTAAAAGCGGCGTACGCAATTGCCAAACTCCCTCAGTATCAACACTCAATATTTTAGTGATTAACAACGCTTGGCTAAAAATAGAGGGTCTAACTTTTTTACCTCGATGAATTCTTTGAATGATATAAGAAAACTGGTTTAGCGCATAATCCTGATCGACATCTCCTAAGACATCGTATAGAGCAAATTCTTCAGTTATGGTATTATCTTCTCTTAAAGCAGTAAAATAGTACGGAAGTGTCGTATAGTCTCCTTGCAATTGACAGCTTATCAAAGTGATTTCATCATTTTTTAATTCCGAAATATCTGCTAATTGGATTTCTTCATGAACTGCATAGAAATATGTTGTTTGTAAAAGTCTATTAAAATAATTCAATTCAGCGAATAAATTTTGACTGTCCTCTTTCTTCAATATTTCCAACGCTTCTTGAAAGGTTTCTTCTTTTTCCAGATCCGTAACCATTTTTTGAGAAAAAATAGGAAATCTTAAATAATATCGCCTATCTACTCTTTCTAATAATCGTAACTTGATTGCTATCTCTATCGTTTTTTCTAAATCACGATTGGAAATCTCTTTTTTTAAATCACGTAAAGTAGCTGCTTCATGTTGATAAAGATAGTGACAAAGACTATGGAATGTAGCTTTATTCACCAAATTTTGATATGCCTTTTTGTTATTGCCGCCATAATAAAATCTCATATTTTTCACTATTCCAATCTTATAAAAATCATCTATAAAGAGAAATACTCGAACTAGTATCTCATCGTTTTATCCCCTAAGATAACGATGAGGTCACTATTGTTCGAGTATCATTTCTAATAATTTACTATTTTAAGAAAAAGCTGCTGTCAACTGTGGCACAACTTGTTTCTTACGGGAAACCACACCTTTTAGTAATGCACGATTATTTTCCAGCGAAATATTAAAAGCTGCTTCTACCTTTTCTTTGGATTCGCCTACAACCAATAGCTCAGAATCACTATCCAAAATATTTGTAACAATTAAGACAAATAAATCATAACCATGTTTTTCATTTTCAACTACCATTGCTGCTTCTAATTCTGCTTGTCGATCAAAAACTTCTTTTAAATCAACGGTGTTAATTTGTCCAATACGGATATTTTTCTCTCCCATTGGAAAACTTTTCGCATCAAGGTCCAACAAAACACTGGCAGGTTTATCACTTAAATTTGTACCAGCTTTTAACATTTCCAATCCGTATGCTTGATAATCTGTTTCACAAATTTCTGCAAGTTCTTTAGCTGCAACAATATCAGCTGGCGTACAAGTTGGTGATTTGAATAGCAATGTATCCGAAATAATTGCAGAAAGCATAATTCCAGCAATTGGTTCGGGGATTGCTACTTGTTCTTCTTTATATAGTTTCAAAATAATTGTACTAGTACATCCAACCGGTTCTGCCCGATAGTACAATGGATTGGCCGTTTCAAAGTTGGCAATACGATGATGATCGACAACAGCTAATATATTTGCTTCTGCGATATCTGCCGCACTTTGTTGGAATTCATTGTGATCAACCAACATTACATTTGTTGTTTCATCTTTTACAGTTGAAATGACACGAGGAGCTTTTAAACCAAAATGATCCAAAGCATACTGAGTTTCTTCACTTGGTGTACCTAACGCAACTGCTTCAACATCTTCCTCCCGTAATGTATTTTGCAAGTAAGCAAAAGCAATTGCTGCACCAATTGCATCAGTATCTGGATTTTGATGACCAAAAACTAAAATTTTCGACATATGTGACACTCCTTTAATAAACATAGGTTTTACATTCCTCTTTATGATAGCAAAAAACAGGAAAGATTCAATCATAAACGCATCTTTCCTGTCAATTTTTAACGTGTTAAGTACTTCGTGTATTCATCAGTATGCAACAATTCTTTTGCATTTTTGACTCGGGTCTCAGTTGGGGGCTCAATTCCTTCCAGCGGATATTTTAAGCCCAATTCTTGCCACTTGTATTTGCCCATGGTGTGATAAGGTAGAATTTCAACCTTATCGACATTTTCCAAGGTCTTAATAAAACTATCCAAGCGTATCAGATATTCGTCGTAATCGCTACGATGCGGAACCAAAACATGACGAATCCATACGGGTTTTTGTATTTCCGATAAATACTTAGCCATCTCTAAAATAGGCGTATTGGCTTGTTTCGTTAGTTTTTTATGGGCATCATTGTCGATATGTTTAATATCAAACAGTAATAAATCGGTGTATGTCATTAAGGTATTGAATTTTGAAAAGAAAGGTTCTTCTCTTGTAAACGGTTGGCCACAGGTATCAATTGTTGTATGCACCCCTGCAGCTTTTGCTTTTTTGAATAAATCAATAAGAAAATCAATTTGCAACAACGGTTCCCCACCGCTTACAGTGATCCCGCCTTTTTCACCCCAAAATTCTTGATACTTTAATGCTTCTTCTAAAACATCGTCTGCTGTACGCTCTGTCCCACTTCCTATTTTCCAAGTATCGGGATTATGGCAAAATTCACACCGCATTCTACAGCCTTGGGTAAAAACAATAAAACGAATGCCTGGTCCATCAACGGAACCAAAACTTTCAGTTGAATGAATACGACCTGTCACAGTCATGTCGATGACTTCCTTTCGTAAATGAAATCCTTGAAATGTTTTTTGGAAAAAATACTCTAAAACAAAAGCAGCGGATAGTTTCCCATCCGCCACCTGGTATTGCTTTTGAATTTAACCTTACATAGATTCGTGCATTGTCCGCGCAATTACGTCATCTTGTTGTTCTTTCGTTAACTTGATGAAGTTTACGGCATAACCAGATACCCGAATAGTTAATTGTGGGTATTTTTCTGGATGTGCTTGTGCATCTAATAATGTATCGCGATTGAAGACGTTAATATTTAAGTGGTGACCACCTTTTGTTGCATAACCGTCTAACATTGTTGCCAAGTTTTCTTCTTGCGTTGCTTCGTCACGACCTAATGCTTTTGGCACAATAGAGAATGTATTTGAAATACCATCTAATGAATAGTCGTAAGGAATTTTCGCTACAGAAGATAAGCTTGCTAGCGCACCATGCGTGTCGCGACCGTGCATTGGGTTTGCACCTGGCGCAAATGGTTGGCCAGCACGACGACCGTCTGGTGTATTCCCTGTTTTCTTCCCATAAACCACGTTTGATGTAATGGTAAGAATAGAAGTTGTATGTTTTGCATCACGGTATGTTTTGTTACGTTTCACTTTTGTCATGAAGGTCTTCAATAAGTTCACAGCGATTTCATCTACCCGATCATCGTTGTTTCCATATTTTGGATAGTCGCCTTCAATAACGTAATCTTCTACGATCCCATTTTCATCACGAACTGTTTTTACTTTGGCATATTTAATAGCTGATAAAGAGTCCACAGCTACTGAGAACCCAGCGATCCCTGTTGCCATTGTCCGTAAGATATCAGTATCTTGTAAGGCCATTTCAATTCGCTCGTAGGAATATTTATCATGCATGTAGTGAATGATGTTTAATGTATTTAGATACAATTCTGTAATCCAATCCATCATGGCATCATATTTTGTCAATACTTCGTCATATTCCAAGTATTCAGATGTAATCGGTTGATATTTTGGTCCAACTTGGGCTTTTGATTTTTCGTCTACCCCACCGTTGATTGCGTATAACAATGTTTTAGCCAAGTTTGCACGGGCACCGAAGAATTGCATTTGTTTCCCAATCCGCATAGCAGATACACAACAAGCAATTCCGTAGTCATCGCCCCAATGTGGACGCATAACATCATCGTTTTCATATTGAATCGCTGATGTTTGGATACTCATTTTCGCACAGAAAGTTTTAAAATTGTGTGGTAAACGAGTAGACCATAAAACAGTCAAGTTTGGTTCTGGCGCAGGCCCTAAGTTTGATAATGTGTGTAAGAAACGGAAGCTGTTTTTAGTTACCATATGGCGACCATCTTCTCCTACACCACCAATTGATTCGGTTACCCAAGTTGGGTCACCAGAAAATAGCGCGTTGTATTCAGGTGTTCGAGCAAATTTTACAAGACGCAATTTCATTACGAAATGATCGACAATTTCTTGTGCTTCTTCTTCTGTCAAAACGCCGTTTTGTAAATCGCGTTCCACATAAATATCTAAGAAAGTAGATGTCCGGCCAAGTGACATTGCCGCACCATTTTGTTCTTTAATAGCTGCTAAGTAACCAAGGTATAACCATTGGAAAGCTTCTTTTGCGTTTGTCGCAGGTTGTGAAATATCAAAACCGTAAATGTTGCCTAGTTCTTTTAATTCTGCTAAAGCACGAATTTGTTCACTTAATTCTTCTCGTTGACGGATAATGTCTTCTGACATTGTACCGTTGCCACAATTCGCTAAATCTTTTTGTTTTTCTTTAATTAAGAAGTCTACCCCGTATAATGCTACACGACGGTAGTCACCGATGATACGTCCACGACCGTATGCATCTGGTAAACCTGTGATGACACCAGAACGACGGGCAGCACGCATTTCAGGCGTATAAGCGTCAAATACACCTTGGTTATGGGTTTTACGATAGTCACGGAAGATATGTGAAATTTCAGGATCAATTTCAAAACCGTATTCTTCAGCGGCTTGTTCTGACATCCGGATTCCACCAAAAGGTTGTAAACCCCGCTTGAATGGTTTATCTGTTTGGAAACCAACTACTGTTTCTAAGTCTTTATTTAAATAACCTGGGCCATGAGAAGTGATTGTAGAAACCACTTTTGTGTCCATGTCTAAAACGCCACCGTTGTCGCGTTCTTGTTTGTTTAATTCCATTACTTGATCCCAAAGTTTAGTGGTAGCTTCTGTAGGACCTGCTAGAAATTCATCAGTGCCGTCAAATTGTGTGTAGTTTGCTTGGATAAAATCACGTACGTTTACTTCATTTTGCCAAGCTTTGCCTTTAAATCCGTTCCATTGTTCCATTGAATGGACCCTCCTTAAAAATTAGCTATGCTTATGTAACAGCTTTACGAACACAGTATAACACATCACTTTGACTTTGCAAGCATTTTCTTGTGTGTAGGTGAACTATTTACACTGTTATCTTATAAAACCGCTTAAAAAGCTTACTATATTAGCATTTTGCTCTTTCAAAATTATCTTATTTTTTTGATAAACAAGCCCTTTCATTATACTTCATGCTCACAAAAAAGCATTTCTGTATTAATACAGAAATGCTTTTAAAACACAACTATTATAACAGTTTAGTTTTTGACAATAATCGGCTGTTTAATTACCTGTACATCAATCACTTGACCCCCATTTTTTTCGTCTATAACAAAAGATCCATTTGAGGTCCGATCAGAAATATTAAAAGTATTAACATTTACTTCAGTTTGTTGACCCTTTTGATTGGTTAATAATAACGTCTGGTCTAGTCCATCTCCCATATAAACAATTCGATGCGGATTATTTTTTAGTTCTCTTAAGACCATTAATCCTCGCTTTGCTCGTCCTAATTGATTTAATTCTTGAGCCAACATTCGTTTGACAGCTCCTCTTTGAGTAACAATAACAACCGGATTATCGCCATTTGGATACACTAATAGCCCATTAACCACATAGTCATCAGCTTTTAAGTTAATTGATTTTACTCCGGCTGCTTTTGGTCCAACCACAGGGACCTCACTTAGTGGATAACGCAAACCAAAACCTCGGTGACTTACTAGAAAAACATCTAACATGTCTGCTTCATCTACTAAAAAGATATCTGTTACAACATCATCAGGATCTTTAAATTTAACAATAGCTAATGGACGGCTCTTATAAGTTCGCCACGGTTCAAATTCTGTCATTTTTGTTTGCTTAATGAAACCATTTTTCGTTATCACTACAAAGTTTTTAGCAGGATCAAGTTGTTTATAGGAGTAAACAGCGATAATCGCTTCATCTACGGCCATATTCAACATAGTTTGTGAAATATGTTCACCGATTTCTTTCCAACGTAAATCTGGTAATTCGTGAACAGGACGATAAATGACATTTCCTTTATTGGTAATTAAGAGTAGGTGATCTAGTGTATTGACTTCACCTGTGTATAATACAAAATCACCATCTTTCATTCCTATCTCCTCTGGCTTAGAGGCAGCATAAGAACGCAAACTACTACGTTTAATATACCCATCATGGGTAACAGAAACGATAACATCTTCTTGTGCAACTAAAACTTCTGTTTCAATTTTCAACTCTTCAATTTCAGCTTCGATTTGCGTCAACCGGGACTGTCCGTATTGCTTTTTAACTTCTTTCAACTCATTTTTTATCACCTTCAAAAGCTCTGCTTCATCATTCAAAATTCTTTCTAATTCAGCAATATAAGCAGCTAATTCTTTCGCTTCTTGTTGTAATTGCGTAATATCTGTATTGGTTAAACGATACAATTGTAAATTGACAATTGCTTCTGCCTGCGCTTCAGTAAAACCATGCACCACAATTAAATTATTTTTGGCATCTTTTTTATCTTTACTACCACGAATTGTAGCAATAACTTCATCTAAAATTGATAATGCCTTCATTAAGCCATCAACGATATGCTGGCGTTTTTGTGCTTTATCCAATTCAAAGCGACTACGTTTTATTACAACATCTCTCCGATGTTTGACATAACTTTGTAAAATTGTGACTAACCCAACCTGCTTGGGCCGCATTTCATCAATGGCTACCATATTAAAATTGTAATTAATCTGCAATTCCGTATTCTTAAATAAATAATTCAAAATACCCTCAGCATTGGCATCTTTTTTCAACTCTACTACGATTCGCAGCCCAGTTCTATCTGTTTCATCTCGAACTTCAGCAATCCCGTCGATTTTTTTTGCCAAACGAATTTCGTCGATTTTCTTTACTAAAGTAGCTTTATTTACTTCATAAGGAATTTCAGTTACCACAATCTGCTCTTTATTGCCTTTGATTTTTTCAATCTCAGTTTGGGAACGGAGGATTACTTTTCCCTTACCAGTTTCATAGGCCTTCTTTAGCTCGGCTTTTCCTTGTAAAATTCCGCCAGTTGGGAAATCCGGACCTGGAATAAATTCCATTAATTTGTCTAAGCTTGCATGAGGATGATCAATTAAATAAATCGTACCATTAATTACTTCAGCTAGATTATGAGTTGGAATTTCTGTTGCATAACCAGCAGAAATTCCAGTTGAGCCATTTACTAAAAGATTGGGGAATTTTGCTGGTAAAACAGTCGGTTCCTTTTCCGTGTCATCAAAATTCCAAACCATATCCACTGTTTCTTTTTCAATATCTTTTAGCAACTCACCGCTCAACTGTGATAAACGAGCTTCTGTATAACGCATTGCTGCAGGAGGATCTCCATCCATACTTCCGTTATTTCCATGCATCTCAATTAAAATAGCTCGTAATTTCCAATCTTGACTCATCCGAACCATAGCTTCATAAATACTGCTGTCTCCGTGAGGATGGTAATTTCCCATAATATTCCCCACAGACTTTGCTGACTTACGAAATGCTTTTTCATAAGTATTACCATCTTTATTCATCGCATATAAGATTCGACGTTGTACCGGTTTTAAACCGTCTCTTATATCTGGCAAAGCGCGTTCTTGAATAATATATTTTGAATAGCGGCCAAAGCGGTCGCCCATGACTTCCTCAAGTGTTAATTCTTGAATATTATGATTGTGTTCCACTTTGCCACCTCCTATTCTTCAAATAAGCTGATTTCTGCAAAGTTATCTTTGCTACCATCGGCATTTTTTGCGTGTGCTTTTTCTTCCTCAAAAATTTCACTGCTAGATACTTCTTCATCCGCTTTTTTTTCTAAAATGCTGCCATCTTCTTCTAATGAAAATTGAACGTGACTTTCAATCCACTTACGCCTTGGTTCAACTTTATCGCCCATTAATGTCGTAACACGTCGTTCTGCTTGGGCCGCATCGTCAATTCGCACGCGAATTAACGTACGAGTTTCAGGATCCATGGTGGTTTCCCACAATTGTTCGGCATTCATTTCTCCTAACCCTTTGTAACGTTGCAACATATAACCTTTTCCAACTTTTTGAATAACTTGTTGTAATTCTTCATCGGTCCAAGCGTATTCAGTCACCGCTTTTTTACCGATACCTTTTGAAACTTTATAAAGAGGAGGTAACGCAATATAGACTTTTCCAGCTTCAATTAATGGTTTCATATAACGATAAAAGAAAGTTAAAAGCAACACTTGGATATGGGCACCATCCGTATCCGCATCTGTCATAATAATCACTTTGTCGTAATTACAATCTTCAATAGCAAATTCTGGCCCCACACCCGCACCAATCGTGTAAATCATGGTGTTAATTTCTTCATTTTTCAAAATATCTTGTAGTTTGGCTTTTTCGGTATTAATTACTTTTCCTCGCAGTGGCAAGATTGCTTGGAACTTGCGATCGCGTCCTTGCTTGGCAGAACCACCGGCAGAATCCCCTTCGACCAAATATAATTCATTTTTCTGAGGGTTTCGTGATTGAGCTGGTGTTAATTTCCCTGAAAGTAATGATTCACCTTTTTTACGTTTTTTACCGGTACGACTCTCTTCGCGAGCTTTACGGGCTGCTTCGCGAGCCTCACGAGCTTTAATAGCTTTACGAACTAACATTTGGCTCATTTCGCTATTTTCTTGCAAATAAAAACCAAGCTGCTCGCCTAAAACACCATCAACTGCATTTCTTGCACTTGGAGTCCCTAGTTTTTCTTTTGTTTGTCCTTCAAACTGTAATAAGTTTTCTGGAACTCGAATTGAAAGTACGGCAGCTAATCCCTCACGAAAATCGCTTCCTTCCAGATTACGATCTTTTTCTTTTAATAGATTTACTTTACGCGCATATTCATTAAAAGCTTTTGTTAAGGAAGCTTTCATACCAGCTTCATGTGTGCCGCCATCTTTTGTGCGGACATTATTAACAAAAGATAAAATATTTTCTGAATAGCCATCGTTATATTGCATCGCAATTTCTACTTCAATGCCATCTTTTTCCCCATTAAAGTAAATCACTGGTGTTAGGGTGTCTTTTTCCTCGTTAAGGTAAGCAACAAATTCTTTGATACCTTCTTCAAAATGAAAAACTTCTGATACTGGCTCTTCACCACGTAAGTCCGTCAATGTAATTTTGACGCCACGTAATAAAAAGGCAGATTCCCGCAGGCGCTCAGCTAATGTTTCATAAGAAAACTTAATTGTTGAAAAAATGGTATCATCCGGTAAAAAAGTGACAGTAGTACCGTTCTTCTTTTTCGTTTTTCCAATTTTTTTCAATGTTCCTTGCGGTTTGCCGCCGTCTTTAAATTTTTCTTCATAAGCAATTCCATCACGGACAATCGTTACAGTAAGCCATTTTGATAAAGCATTTACCACACTTGCTCCTACACCATGAAGGCCTCCAGAAGTTTTATACCCTCCTTGTCCAAATTTCCCACCCGCGTGAAGGACAGTAAAAATAACTTCCACAGTTGGAATGCCAGAAGCATGCATCCCAACAGGCATACCGCGACCGTTATCACTAACTGTAATACTGTTATCTTGACTAATTGTGACATCTATTTCATTACCAAAACCAGATAAAGCCTCATCGACAGAATTATCGACAATTTCGTAAACTAAATGATGTAATCCACGACTATCCGTCGAGCCGATATACATTCCTGGTCGTTTTCTGACAGCCTCAAGTCCTTCCAAGACTTGAATGGAGGCGTCATTATACTCAG
Source organism: Enterococcus saigonensis (assembly GCF_011397115.1). NCBI lineage: Bacteria > Bacillati > Bacillota > Bacilli > Lactobacillales > Enterococcaceae > Enterococcus > Enterococcus saigonensis. The sequence continues at coordinate 1,692,210 of NZ_AP022822.1, forward strand.
TTGTTTTTTTTGCCAAAGCAAACGCTCCTTTGATAAAAGTAATGGGACAAGCCCTGTTATACTACACTATTTTAACGCAATTCAAAAGCGCTCCTTCTATCTTACTCTAAAAAACCTGTGAAAAAAAGTATTAAATAAGTAAGAACAAAGACACCCTTCAAACTGAAAAGAAAAAACAAACATACGTTCTTGATTATTTTAAAGAAAAAAACTTGTAAATGCAATCCCAACTAATAATAAAAACACTTTTACCTAAGGATTATTTTCATAAACACTAGTTATTTACGTAGATTAAATCTACCCTTAAGACAAAAAAATAAGCAAACTCTTATGTTGCTCAAGTAGCTTTCAAGTTTGCTTAGTGAACTTTTATTAAATTTAGTATGCTTCCATTTTGTTTAACTCAATTTTGATACAACGATTCATAATCACATTACCCCGATTTGCTGCCTGTAACATTTCAAAAGCTTGTTCACTTTCTAAACCCAATTGGGCCCAGTAAACTTTAGCATCAGTTTTTAAAAAGTCTGCTGCTACTTCCGGTAAAAACTCGCTGCGACGGAAGATATCCACGATGTCAATTTTTTCTGGAACACTCACTAAGTCTGAATAAACTGTCTCGCCTAGAATTTCACTTCCTGCATATTGTGGATTTACTGGAATAATCCGATAGCCATGGTTTTGTAATAGTCGTGCGATTTGAAAACTTGTACGATCTTCCTTTGGACTCAATCCAACTACCGCAATCGTTTTTGCTTCTTTTAAAAATTGAAATATTTTTTCTTGGCTAGGATTTTGAAACATACTACCACTCCTTAACTTATCAAGTTTGATTATTGACCATCTAGACTATATCCTATTAAAGAAATATTAGCAAAGAGTTGTTCCTGTTTTTTTTTCATGCTAAAATTACGCTAGTTTGAAGAATTGAGGTTATTTATGAAAGTAATTATTTTAATGATAATCGCCTACTTATTAGGATCTATTCCTTCTGGTGTCTGGATTGGAAAAATTTTCTACCACAAAGATATCCGACAATTTGGAAGTGGCAATACTGGTACTACCAATACATTTCGTGTTTTAGGAAAACCGGCTGGAACTATTGTTTTATTAATGGATATTTTGAAAGGAACATTCGCCACATTGTTGCCAGCCATATTTCATATTACAAATATTAACCCGCTATGGTTTGGCGTTTGTGCCATTTTAGGTCATACTTTCCCGATTTTTGCCGGTTTTAAAGGTGGAAAAGCCGTGGCGACAAGTGCCGGAATGTTACTAGGCTATAGTCCTATCTTCTTTATTTACTCTGCAACAATTTTTGTTATTTGTCTTTTTATCACCAGTATGGTGAGTTTAACAAGTATGATTGCGGCAGTTTTAATTACGTTGTCTACAGTTATTTTACCAACAGTTTGGCCATCAGTTTTACCTGAGCACAACTGGCTTTTAACAATCATTGCAACTGGTCTTACACTATTTATTTTTTATCGTCACCGTGACAACATCAAACGCATAAAAAATGGCACAGAAAGTCGAATTCCATTTGGCTTAAATCGCCAAAAAAAATAAGTCCAACCTCATTAATCTTATTGTCAATTTCAAAAAGACCACTAAAAGACTAAAGTCTTTTAGTGGTCTTTTAATTTTATTTTACAGTAATTGCATATTTTGTACTAAATTTTTCTCGACCAGCAAGTTGTTGAATTCCTAATTTCTCAATAAGTTCTCCGGTAGACTCCGTTGTATCCGCGATACCGCACCATGGTTCAATACAAACAAAAGGCGACTCCGTTGGATAAGGTGACCAAATCCCAACATACGGCATATCTTTATAACTTAACGTGACACTATGCGGGGATTTTTCACTACAAATAGAAATTGCATTTAACCCTTTTGTTTCAAAGATAACCGCATCATTTTTAAACATATCATGTGTTAACGCTAAATTTGTATTGGTCTGTCCAAGTGTACGCTGTTCTAAATTGATATAGTTCCCATCAAGAGGCAAATTTAACCGCGATTTACGTGGAGAAAAAGCTAAATAATAGTCTTCAAAACTCAATCCTTCTGCTAAAGGAACATTGAAGGCTGGGTGCCCTCCAATTGAAAAGAACATTTCTTCTTCATCCAAATTTTCCACTTCATATTTCACCGTCAAACCATCACCGCCTAGTTCATAGCGAATAATTAGTTCAAAGTTAAAAGGAAAAACTGCTTTAGTTTCAGGCGTTGCGGACAAAATAAAACTAGCAGTATCACCGGATTCTTCTAAAAGTTCAAAATCCATATTGCGAGCAAAACCATGTTTAGGTAAGTGATACGTTTGGCCTTTATAGCGGTAGCTATCTTCTTTTAAAGCACCTACAATAGGAAATAAAACAGGTGCATGTTTTCCCCAGTACTTAGGATCTGCTTGCCAAATATATTCCAAACTATTGGCTTTACTAACTAAACTTTGTAGCTCGGCTCCATGTAAGGAAATCTGAGCTTTTAGCTGATCATTTTCAATTGTAACCGTCATTTACGGCACCTCCTAGTTTATCATTTCCTTTTTGCTGCACACCATACTCCATAATTGCTTAGTGATTATGTTTATCCAACTCTTCTTTGAAACGTTTATTTAAAACACGTAAATACGTGCCCTTCATCCCTAAAGAACGGGATTCAATAATTCCAGCTGATTCTAGCTTTCGTAGCGCATTTACAATCACTGAACGTGTGATTCCAATTTCATCAGCAATACTCGAGGCAGTTAATCGCCCTTCGTCTCCTTCTAAAGCAGCAAAAATAGCTTGTACTGCTTTTAACTCACTGTAAGAAAGGGTACTAATTGCCATTTGAACAGCAGTTGCACTTCTAACATCTGCTTCAATGTCACGAGATTTTTGATACAAGAACTGCATCCCAACTACCGTTGCACCATATTCGGCTAAAACTAAATCATCCTCATTAAAAGCCGCATCCATCCGAGCTAAAATAATAGTGCCCAAACGTTCACCAGCACCAAAAATTGGGACTACCGTCGTTAAACCATTCGGATATTTTCCTCGTTGTTCCACAGGAAATGCTGTCATATCAGAAGAAATTGGAATGTTGGCTTCTGTTTTAGTCAGATGATCCACCATTTCAGTATAAATTTGCGGAAATTGTTTTTCTTCAAACATATTTTTCACACGATCATTATTAACATCATGTTTTTCATTGAAACCCAACAAGACACCTTCACTACTAATAATATAGGCGTTACTGTCTAAAATATCCCCTAAAATCAACGCCATATTGTTATAAGGCAGATCCAAAGTCATATCAAAAGTATTCTTTTGCTGTAATAATTGATTGATACGGCGAGTTTTGTCTAATAAAGTTGTCATCTTTTTCATTTTCCTTCCTATGTTTACAAAATGTAGCGACTTAAATCTTGATTTTCAACAATTGCATCCAGTTTTTCTTCCACATAAGCGGCAGTAATTGTTATCTCGCCCATTTGCATATCAGGAGCTTCAAACAACAAATCTTCCAACAACTTTTCCAAAATCGTGTGCAAGCGTCTAGCTCCGATATTATCAGTGTCACGGTTCACATCAAAAGCAATTTGCGCAATTTTTTCAATTGCCTCTTTAGTAAAGATTACTTTAATATTTTCCGTACCTAGCAATGCGATATATTGCTTGATCAAAGAATTATTTGGTTCTGTTAAAATTTTGATAAAGTCAGCTGCAGTTAAATCATCCAACTCTACTCGAATAGGAAAGCGTCCTTGTAGTTCTGGAATAAGATCGCTTGGTTTTGCAACATGAAAAGCCCCAGAAGCGATAAATAAAATATGATCAGTCTGAATAGTTCCATATTTAGTATTTACTTGAGAACCTTCTACAATCGGTAAAATATCCCGTTGGACACCTTCTCTTGAAACTTCCCCCGATTGCTGTGAGCGAGAAGTAATCTTATCAAATTCATCAATAAAAATGATTCCGTTTGCTTGTGCCAGTCTGATAGCTTCGCTGTGAATATCCGCATCATTAACTAATTTAGCCGATTCTTCTTGTACCAAAAGTTCGCGTGCTTCTTTAACGGTGACGGTCCGTTCAACTTTTTTTTGCGGCTTCAAAGCATCTAAAGTTTCGTTCAAATCAATTCCCATCTGCTCTAACCCGTTATTCATCATTGGACCTTTTGTTTTAGGTTCATCAATTTCAATTGTAACTTCACGATTATCTAAAACGCCACGTTCCAATTGATCGAAAATTGCTTGTCGATTGGTCTTAATTTCTTCGGTTAATTCTTCTTTTGGCTCTTCTTGTTGTGTATTAAAAATATTCATCATTTGTTCGTAAGGATTAGTTGATTTTTTCTGTTCTTTTTTTATACCAGGGACCAAAACCTTAACCAAACGACGATTAGCTTTTTTGACTGCACGCGTATACACGCGGCTGTATTGCTCTTTTTTGACAATCTGAATCGCATTTTCTACCAAGTCACGAACCATCGATTCCACGTCACGACCCACATAGCCAACTTCCGTAAACTTGGTTGCCTCTACTTTAACAAAAGGTGCCTGAACAATTTTGGCCAAACGCCGCGCAATTTCTGTTTTCCCAACACCAGTTGGACCTATTAATAAAATATTCTTGGGTGTCACATCTTGTTGCATGTCTTCATCTAATTGCAATCTACGATAGCGATTACGCAATGCAACTGCAACTGATTTTTTTGCTTCTTGTTGTCCTACGATATATTGATCTAATTCTGCCACGATTTGACGTGGTGATTTTGTCATTTCATTCATAAAAATCCCTCACTACATTTCTTCCACAATAATATTGTGATTGGTAAATATGCAAATATCTGCTGCAATGTTCAATGCATTTTCTGCGATTTCTTTTGCTGTCATTTCAGTTGTATTGTACTTTTTCATTGCCCGCGCTGCAGCCAAAGCATAATTTCCACCTGAACCAATTGCCAAAATACCATCATCAGGCGTAATAACTTCACCTGTTCCAGAAACTAATAACATCTCTTCTTTGTTCATCACAATTAACATTGCTTCTAATTTTTGCATAGATTGTTGTGTTCGCCATTCTTGGGCCAGTTCAACGGCAGCACGTTGTAAATTACCATTATATTCATTTAGTTTTGCTTCAAATTTTTCTTCCAAAGTAAATGCATCTGCTACACTCCCAGCAAAGCCAACCACTACTTCACCATTATAAATACGTCGAACTTTGCGGGCTGTACCTTTCATAACCACTTGTTCTCCCATTGTAACTTGACCGTCTCCAGCCATAGCAAACTTGCCATCTTTTTCCACTGCACAAATTGTGGTGGAATGAAATTGTGATTCCATTGTCTTCCTCCTAAACTCTGAATTAACCTATTCATGCGCCCGCGGATGAAATTTACGATAATTATTTTGTAAACTCTCCTTTGTAACATGAGCATATATTTGTGTTGACGATAAATTAGCGTGTCCGAGTAATTCTTGGACAGTTCGCATATCCGCTCCATTATTTAACAGATGAGTAGCAAATGTATGGCGCAACATATGAGGATGAATTTTACTGTCTAAACTACTTTTTTTGATGAGTTGAGTAAAAACATACTCAATGCCTCGGCTTGTTATAGCACTGCCTCTTTGATTTACAAAGACAAAAGGATGTTCTGGCACTTTTTTTACTAAAAGTGGTCTAGCAAGAGTCAAATATTCCTGTAATGCAATTTGCGCATAAGAACCAAAAGGAACATAGCGATCTTTACCACCTTTCCCATGAATTAGTAAAACTTCCCCTTGCCAATCAATAGCATCCAACGTTAAACCAGCACACTCGCTAACTCGCAACCCTGATCCATAGATGGTTTCCAATAGAGCACGATTACGAAGTTCTAACGGTTTATCCCCTTTAGCTGCTTGAAAGAGCGCTGCCATTTCCTTTTCATAAAAAAAACGAGGCAATTTACTATTTTGTTTTTTCAAATGAATATATGAAAAAGGGTTTTCTTCTATAACTTCTTGTTTTAGTAGATACTGATAAAAAGAACGCAGGCTAGCAATTTTGCGGCTGATAGAATTGCGACTGTATTTTTGTTCATTCAAAAAACTCAGATAAACCCGTACATCGCGATGGTCAATCTTAATGAAATCACTATCGCCACTTTCTTTTAAGAACTCACTAAAATCTTGCAAATCTTCCTGGTAGGCCGCCGTCGTTAATTGCGAATACCCCCGTTCAAACTGCAAGTAGCGTAAAAATTCTTGTGTCCAGTCCAATGCCATCGTTTTGCACCTCGTTTCTGTCCGCAATTAATGTAGCATACAACGAATTAAAAAACAAACAAATTGTCAGAATTTAAACAATATTTCCTTCTTTCGTCACAATTTACACAATATTGTCATACTTTTTTCAAGATACAATCAAGTTAAATTGGCTATCTATCAAAAGTTTTATATACTATCAAAATTTATTCATTTAACAATTTGATGTCAGATTGACACAGTACAAATTATCAAAATTTCTCTGTCTTTTCAATCTTATTTTAATTCTAATCTGGCTACATCATCACGTTACAAGAGTATTTACAATATTTTTGCAGCCGTCATCATCAAAGTTAATAACTTTCTATTTGTTTTTTGGAAGCTAAACTTACTGTTGTATTCATGTATTAGCCTATAAAAATTATGACTTTTCATCTGGATATGCAAGTCGCCTAAAATATCATGAAATCCCACCAAAAAACCGCTCAGCGGTCACTGGCGGTCTTCTTTAAGGAATTAAAATTATAACTATTTAATTTGAAACTACAAATTCTGATGTTAATTGGCTTAGTGCACGCTCTGCCAATGTTTGGTACCGTAATTTCTTGTCGCGAATACGTTCAGGTAATTCTGGTAGTAGGCCAAAATTAGCATTCATAGGTTGAAAGTGTTTGCCTTCTGCGTGGGTAATATAATAGGCCATTGAACCGATAACCGTCTCTTTTGGCATAGTCTGCACCTTTTGCCCTAAAGCTAAACGAGCAGCGTTACGCCCAGCCAATAATCCACTAGCAGCACTTTCTACATAACCTTCCACTCCAGTCATTTGACCTGCAAAAAACAAGTCGTCACGTTTAACAGACTGATAAGTTGGACGTAATAATTCTGGTGAGTTCATAAAGCTATTGCGGTGCATAACACCATAGCGAACAAATTCAGCGTTTTCTAAACCTGGAATCATTTGGAAAACCCGTTTTTGCTCCCCCCATTTTAGATGGGTTTGAAAACCAACAATATTGTATAACGAAGCTGCCGCATTATCTTGACGTAATTGGATCACCGCATATGGTCGTTTACCAGTATTTGGATCTTCCAATCCTACTGGTTTCATCGGGCCAAAAAGCATAGTTTTCTCACCGCGCGCCGCCATCACTTCAATTGGCATACAACCTTCAAAATATTTTTCCTTTTCAAATGTTTTTAAAGGGGCAACTTCTGCTGTAATTAGCGCTTCTCGAAAAGCATTAAATTCTTCTTTTGTCATCGGACAATTTAAGTAAGCTGCTTCTCCTTTATCATAACGCGATTTTAGATACACTTTATCCATATTAATTGTACTTTTATCAATAATCGGTGCTGCTGCGTCATAAAAATAAAAACCATCCGAACCATTAAATTCTTTAATTGCTTCTGCTAATTTAGAAGATGTCAGAGGTCCTGTTGCAATCACGGTAATCCCACTTGGAATCTCGGTTATTTCTTCTGAAACAACCGTCACATTCGGATGGGTTCTAACTTTTTTAGTAACCGTCGCAGAAAAAGAATCGCGATCCACTGCCAAGGCACCACCGGCTGGAACTGCAGTTTCGTCAGCAGATTGAATAATTACTGAATTCAACCGACGCATCTCTTCTTTTAAAACTCCCACTGCGTTAGCTAGACTATTTCCTCTTAATGAGTTAGAACATACTAATTCTGCAAAATCCGAAGTATGATGTGCTTCTGTTGATTTTTTTGGACGCATTTCATAAAGACGTACTAAAACGCCTGCCTCAGCGATTTGCCAAGCAGCCTCACTACCGGCTAATCCGGCACCAATTACATTTACAAATTCAGTCATTTTCTTCTTCCATTCCTATATTTTTAACAAAAAAGTGTGCAACATTTATCCTAGCTTTTTCTCAGCAGATTGAATAATAGTTAGAAAAACTGTTTCACACCTTTTTGTACTACTTATTTATAGTTATTATTTTTGAATATCTTCTTCGTAGTCGCCATTGATACAAACGACTTGTTTACCACCTTTAACCTTTTTCTCAACCAAGTATTGTCCACATTTTGGACAATCTCGCCCGACTGGTTTATCCCAAGAAGTAAAGTCACAATCTGGGTAACGGGAACATCCGTAAAATAAACGATTTTTCTTAGACTTTCTTTCGATAACTTGCCCTTTATGACAGACTGGGCAAATGACACCAATTTCTTTAACTATTGGTTTGGTGTTGCGACAATCAGGGAAATTGCTACACGCATAAAACTTACCATATCGCCCTAATTTAATTACCATTGGATGTCCACAAACGTCACAATCAAAGCCAGCAGGCTCATCTTTGATTTGAATTTTCTCAATTTTTTCTTCTGCATTAGTTAACTCAGTTTCAAATGGCTTGTAAAAACGATCAACAACCTTAACCCAGTTTTCTTTGCCCTCTTCTACTTTATCCAAATCCGTTTCCATTTCTGCTGTAAAGTTAACATCAACTATTTGGGGGAAGAAATCCTCAATTAAAGAATTAACAATCTCACCTAATTCTGTTGGTTCAAAACGTTTTTGCTGTAATTTAACATAATAACGACGTTGAATCGTCTCAATCGTTGGTGCATAGGTTGAAGGACGCCCCACACCTTTTTCTTCCAAAGTTCTAATTAAGGTTGCTTCACTAAAACGTGCAGGTGGTTGCGTAAAGTGTTGTTTGGGTTCAATATTAATTGCTTTCACAATATCGCCTACTACTAATTCTGGCAAGATATTTTCTTTTTCTTCTTTACCATCGTCGGTACCTTCGACATAAACCTGCATAAAGCCTTTAAATTTAATCTTTGAACCGTTAGCAATAAAAATAACACCGTTTTGCGCTAAAGTTACTTTCATCGTATCTAAAATAGCAGGCGTCATTTGACTTGCAACAAAACGTGACCAAATCAAAGTGTAAAGTTTTAATTGATCTTTATCCAAATATTTCTTCATTTCCTCAGGGGTCCGCGTCACACTGGTTGGACGAACTGCTTCATGCGCATCTTGGGCACCTTGCGCATTTTTTACTTTTTTGTGGCTATGAGAAGAATATTCTTTGCCATAAGTTGTTTCGATAAATTCAGCTGCTTCTGCTTTTGCGGAGTCTGCAATTCGTTTTGAGTCAGTACGCATATACGTAATTAAACCAACAGTTCCTTGCTTACCTAAAGCAATTCCTTCATAAAGCTGTTGGGCAACCATCATTGTTTTACGTGTTCTAAAATTCAATTTGCGCGCAGCTTCTTGTTGCATACTACTTGTTGTAAAGGGTGCTGCTGGATTACGCTTCCGTTCTTTCTTCTCAACCTTTGTTACGTCGTAATCTTTACCATCTAACCGACTAGTAACTTCTTTAATGCTTTCTGCATTCGGTAATTTTTTCTTTTTACCATCAATGCCCCAAAAGTTGGCTTTGAATTTTTTTCGTTCTTTTTGGAAATTCCCATCAATGGACCAGTATTCTTCTGGAATAAATTGCCGAATTTCTTTTTCCCGGTCGATAATCATTTTTAACGCAATCGATTGTACACGACCTGCACTCAACCCTTTTTTTACTTTACGCCATAAAATTGGACTGATAGAATAACCAACTAGTCTATCTAAGACGCGACGAGCTTGTTGAGCATCGACCAAGTCTAAATCAATTGTTCTAGGTTCTTTAAAAGCGGCTTTAACCGCATCTTTTGTAATTTCATTAAAGACTACGCGATTCTCATCTTCTAAATTAAGATTTAACAAATGAGCTAAATGCCACGCAATAGCTTCACCTTCGCGGTCCGGGTCACTTGCAAGATAAACTTTTTGTGCTTTTTTCGCTGCACTTCTTAAACTTTTGATAACATCGCCCTTACCACGAATCGAAATATAATGTGGCTCATAGTTATTTTCAACATCAATTCCCATTTTACTCTTTGGTAAATCACGAATATGGCCAACACTGGCAACAACTTTATAGTTGCGACCTAAGTACTTTTCGATTGTCTTGGCTTTTGCCGGTGACTCAACAATTACTAAATATTTATATGCCATATATAATTGATGGCTCCTTCCTAACAATTTACTACTATAGTATACCTGAATTTTGGTAATTAAATCGTAGGTAATCATATCCATTAAAAAAATGTTTGTCAAGGAAGGCAATTAATCTTACTCAAAATTTGGTAACTCTTCTAAAATATCTTTTATGGAAATGACACATTTAGCGCCATCTTGAATTAACTGCAAGCAACCTGTCGAACGTCCATTTAAAATATCACCTGGAAAAGCAAAAACTTCTTTTCCAGAATCTAACGTTAATTGTGCTGTAGTCAAAGAACCACTTCTCGCACGGGCTTCCACTACACATACCGCTTGGGATAGACCGGCAATAATCCGATTACGCATAGGAAAATGATACTTTCGTACTGGTGTCCCATAAGGATATTCACTAATGACCAATTGTTTTTTTAGCATTTCCCAATAAATCGTAAAAACCTCTTTGGGATAACAAATATCTAATCCACAGCCCACTACACCAATTGTCTGTCCAAAAGCTTGCATTGCAGTTAAGTGGCTGCAACTATCAACCCCTTTTGCAAGACCACTTACAATCGTGAAACCTCGAGCTGCTAACGGTGGTACAAATTTTTTTACAACTTCTCGACCATATGACGAAACATTTCGAGAGCCCACAAAGGCAATGATTTTTTCTTCTTGTAGTAAGCGAATATTCCCTTCATAAAATAATACAAATGGAGGCTGTGGAATTTCCTTTAACCTTTTAGGATACAATGGTGAATCTAATGTAATGTACTTTTGACCATCTAGTTTTTGCTGTAATACTTCTTTTGTTAAAAAATTCCAGTCATTGCAAAAAACAAAAGGATCACATCTTTTCGATAAAAGTGGTCGTAACTCACTTGCTGTAAAGTTAAAGCACTGATGCGTTTGCGCATACTCAAAAATACGCCATTTGGTAATAATCCCAGCACCTTTGATTAAAGCTAACTTTAGTAAAAAAAATTCTCGTTCCATAAAAAAACCTTCTTTCTATTTATCTTTAAACAAAGATACGCAAAAAAGAAGGAAAAATATTTATAAATAATTTTTAATTGGTGCAAAAGTTTTCCGGTGAATCGCGCAAATACCATGATTTGCTATACCTTGCAAATGATCTTTTGTTCCGTAGCCAGCATTTTTATCAAAACCATAAAAAGGAAAAATTTGATGGTATTCTTTCATTAGATTATCCCGCATTTCTTTTGCAATAATGCTAGCAGCAGCAATCGAAACACAACGTGCATCTCCTTTAATGAGATTATCTTGAGGAATATCGCAATCCAATTTGACTGCATCTACTAACAAATGCGTCGGTACGACAGATAAATCAGCTAAAGCTAATAGCATTGCTTTTTTGCTAGCTTGTAAAATGTTAATGCGGTCAATTTCTTCATGGTCGACTACTCCAATTCCTACCGCCACAGCTTTTTCTTGAATTTCACAATACAATTGTGCTCTTTTTTTAGCTGATAATTGTTTGGAATCATTTAATCCTAAAATTTCAACATCTGCTGGTAAAATAACTGCTGCAGCCACTACTGGGCCTGCTAGCGGCCCTCTACCTACTTCGTCAATCCCAGCGACAAAACGATGACCTTTTTGGTATAAAGCTCGTTCAAAACCGGTCATCTCAAAATATTGATCTTTTAATGCTTGTTCTTTTTCTAAGCGACGATAAAATTGTTGCAATAATTTTTGGACGCCTATTCGTTGGTCCGCTCTTAAAGCTATCAGACAAGGATCATTGGGATTTGTTAGTGTAGCTAGTTTTATTTTAATGTCTTTAATTGCTTCTGATTTCATTAAAAACTCCTGCTTCTTCGTAACGATCTAGTGTAAAAGGCCCTAACTTACTTTGTCGAATCTCAACTACAATCAATTCACTACCACGATCATAGTCATCACGAAATCCTCTTTTTTCAGTAATTAACATTAATAATTCTGGTAAAGGTAATTGCTCGTCAGCCAAGTTCAAGTGATAACGCTTGGCTATGCGACCTGGATAAAAACGTGTGAAAAAATCCAAACCAAATAACGCAATATCATCCAAGTGTAAAAGTTTGTCCTTGATTGCACCCGTTAATGCTAATTTTTTACCAATCTCAGGATCTTCAAATTTTGGCCATAAGATTCCTGGGGTATCTAAAAGTTCCAACTCGCTGCCAGAACGTAACCATTGTTGTCCCTTTGTTACGCCCGGTTTGTTACCAGTTTGAGCAATTTTTTTACCAACTAAACGATTCATTAAAGTCGATTTTCCTACATTTGGTATACCAATGACCATTGCACGAATTGCTCGTGGCTTAATTCCCCGCGCTTGATCTCTAGCAAATTTATCTGACAAGACGGTTTTAGCTTTATTCACAATTTTTTTAGTACCTTGATTTTCCAATGCATTCATTGCTAAAGCAGCAAATCCTTTTCCTTCAAAATAACTCTGCCATTTTTGAGTTTGTTCTGGATCAGCCAAGTCAGCTTTATTTAATATCACTAATCGTGGTTTTTGCTGTAAAATTTGGTCTAATAAAGGATTACGTGAAGAAAGTGGGAGTCTGGCATCTACTAATTCAAAAACAATATCGACAAACTTTAACTTTTCGCTAACTTCCCGTTTGGCTTTTGCCATATGTCCAGGGAACCATTGAATTGTCATCTTTAGACAACTCCTCTCATTTAAACTACATCTCCGCATTTTAACATGAATAGTAGTAATTTTAAATGTGTTTTTTTCTTTTCGATTAGCGATAATCTCTCTATTGTGTAATATAGTAAAAGATAATAAAACAAAGCAGGTGAAATAATGAGTCAAAAATATACCTTTACCGCAGAAATTATGTCATCAGAAGTTGGCAAAGGAGGCGCATATGTCATTTTCCCCTATGATATACGCAAAGAATTTGGCATGGGACGTGTTAAAGTAAATGCTACTTTTGATGGTATTTTTTATGCCGGTAGTATCGTCAACATGGGATTGAAAGATTCCGTTGGAAATATTTGTTACATTCTTGGAATTAGAAAAGATATTCGCCAAAAAATTAACAAATCAATTGGTGATTATGTAACAGTTACGATTCGACTACGCGATTAGCATATTTCAGTAAAGCTTATTAGTAACTGTAACTTTAATAAAAAAGACACGCTGCTAAATTTGCAACGTGTCTTTTGCTTATTTTAAAATTAGTTTTCGATTTCAGTAACCATACCTGAACCGACAGTTCGTCCGCCTTCACGAATTGAAAAAGTAGTTCCTTTTTCAACGGCGATTGGATGAATCAATTCAACTTCAATCGTAACGTTATCACCAGGCATTACCATTTCAGTACCCTCAGGTAATGCAATGTTTCCTGTTACGTCAGTTGTACGGAAGTAAAATTGTGGACGGTAGTTGTTAAAGAATGGTGTATGACGTCCACCTTCTTCTTTGGTTAAGATATAAACTTCACCTTTGAATTTAGTATGTGGTGTAATTGAACCTGGTTTTGCTAATACTTGACCACGTTCCACTTCATCACGCGTAATCCCACGCAACAATACTCCAACGTTATCGCCGGCTTCACCATAATCTAACGTTTTACGGAACATTTCCAAACCAGTTACAACAGCTTTTTGTGTTTCTGGTTTAATCCCGATAATTTCAATTTCATCACCAACGTTGACTTTACCACGGTCAATACGACCGGAAGCAACAGTACCACGACCTGTGATTGTGAAGACATCTTCAACTGGTAACAAGAATGGCTTGTCGTTGTCACGTTCTGGTGTTGGAATGTATTCATCTACTGTATCCATCAAATGCATGATAACTTCTTCTTGTTCTGGATCGCCTTCTAAAGCTTTTAGAGCAGAACCTCGGATAACGGGAATATCATCACCAGGGAAATTGTATTCGTTTAATAATTCGCGAACTTCCATTTCAACTAGTTCTAATAATTCTTCATCATCAACCAAGTCTGTTTTGTTTAAGAATACGATTAAATGTTTAACCCCAACTTGACGAGCTAACAAAATATGTTCACGAGTTTGAGGCATTGGGCCATCTGTTGCAGATACAACTAAAATCGCACCATCCATTTGCGCAGCACCAGTAATCATGTTTTTAACATAATCCGCGTGTCCTGGAGCATCAATATGGGCATAATGCCGTTTTTCAGTTTCATATTCTACGTGAGCAGTATTAATCGTAATACCACGTTCACGTTCTTCGGGTGCGGCGTCGATACTTGCATAGTCTTGTGGATTTGCTAATCCTTTTTTACCTAAAACTGTTGTGATAGCGGCAGTCAATGTCGTTTTACCATGGTCGACGTGTCCGATGGTACCAATATTAACGTGTGGTTTACTTCTGTCGTAATGTTCTTTTGCCATTAATAAAACCTCCAATAATTATTATCAGCGGGCCATACATTGCTGACTCTCTGACACCTATTATAGACTTTTCCTTACAATTGTAAAAAATTTACGCTTGCAAATCACTTACTTTTTATAAGTTTCTATCTGTCACTTATTATAGGTCAATTTTAGTCAAAGTCAAAGAATTTGTCTTATTCACCAATATATTCAAAATACAACTAAAAAGTAGTAAGCAAAAAAGCTAGCGTCTATCACAATAACTTTACAAATACACCCTACAAGCGATTAATCACATCTTCTACATTTTTAATCATTACCGAAATTGTCCCATCTGGATTATTAGTAAATTCAATTAAATTGGGATCTCGATAGACATCCAAAGGAACGATTAGTTCGATGCCATTGGAAAGTTTTAGTTTTTGCTTACTGTATTTTTTTTCCGTAATTTCTTTTACTTCCCTTAATAGTGGTGCTTGATTTATAAAACCTTTTTCTACTACTTCTTCTTCAAAAGCCATTTGGGCAGTAATATTATCTTTAAAAACTTTTTGGGCGACTTCTTTTACTTCAAGTTGACCATTTTCTTCAATAGCTTCATAAACGGCGTCTTTCACATCTGCTACCACATCATGACTAGCAGCTTCAAATTTTTTACCAATTTTTTCCGCTACTTTTTTGATGACTTTAACATTTTCTTCTAATGAAGGAATGGGTTGACTTTCGATCACACGAGTTGAAAAATAAAAGCCCTTTTCGCCAGAAAATGTATACTTTTTTTCAATCAGTTCATAAACCATATCAGTTAAATCAATCGTAATACCTTCATCGGCTTTTTGCGTTTTCCCTGCCAAAATAGCCCGATTAATAATCAATTGATTGTTAAGCCCTGCTTCTGATGAATCTACAAAATGGGTAAAACCATCGTTGTAATTAACCTTTAAAAAAGCTAGTTGCATTTTTGTATCTAATTCGTATAACACTACAAATACATCGGCACTGGGCGCATCTTCACTTTGACTATACACGTCATACCAACGTGCAACTAATTGTTCTGAAACTTGAATAAAATCATTTTGTGCTTGACCGGCTAATGCTTCAAAAGCAGAACCTGCTACTAGACTACCTGTTTTGGTTTGCGCACTAGCTAACTTTTGAATTTTTTTAGTCAAATAATCACGGATATATGCTGTTGTTAAATCCAATTCCATTTGTGAATAGACAGGATCGCCGCTTTGACGATCAATAATGTGTAAAATTGCTTTTTTTAAATAAATGTCCATTTTATTTCGCTCTTTTCTTATTTTAAAGTTCTGATTTAGTGTACAGAAAAAAGCAGTGAAAAGACAAGTCTTTTCACTGCTTTATTTCAATCTAGCAAAGAAGTTGTAAAATTATAAATAGCCGTTGCTAACGCATCATCACCATGAATAGCTGGCTGATTAGCAAAAAGCAATACTAAATTTTCGTTACTTTCGTCACCATAAACAAACGTATCATAACCTCCCAAAGAACCGTGAATACTTTTCATTCCTTCTTCATGCCAAATTCCGCCAGCATAGCCAGCATCTTCAATTTGTGCTAGTTCCTTATATTCTTTTGCCGTTAAGATTTGTCCGTTTGTTAAACCTCTTTGAACTTTTAGCATATCGTCAATGCTCATAAATAAATTACCAGCTCCCAGTAAACTTGAGAATAATTCTTTATCAGCATGAAACTCATCATCTTGATAATCTGATTCATTTTCATAACGATATGCAATTGGTAATGTCATCTTAGGTGGCCGTTTCTCCCAAGAAAAAGTGCGTTTCAGATGTAACGGTTTAATAATATTATTTTCCAATACTGTTTCATATTTTTCCCCGGTAACTTGGCTAATTATGCCGGATAATAAGGTATAGTTAGCATTAGTGTACGAAAAATTTTTATCTGGGGTAACTGTCATTTCTGATAAAACATAATTAAGCTGGTCTTCTTCCAAACCCAAAAGCTTGCCAGGATTACTTTCTGCCATCTGAATCCCTGAAGTGTGATCTAAAAGTTGCCGAATTTTAATATTTGCTAATTCTGGATGAGCAGGATAAAAAGCGGCTAAACTACTTTCATAAGAAATCTTTCCAGCAGCTACTAGTTGGGCAATCAAGCTTCCGGTTATAAACTTTTGTAAAGATGCAATTGGATAAGCAATCCGAACACTATTTTTTTTCAAACGACCAAAATCTGCATATCCATAAGCACTACGATTAATGATTTCTCCATTTTTTACAACAAGTATCACGCCTTTAAAATGTTCTTTCCGCACCATTTGAGTAATATCTGCTTTAAAAAGTGGATTACTCTGAGCTAAAATCCGGGAGACAGATGTTTTTTTTATGGGTACTTTTGTAGCAGATTTTTGTGACAGCTGCCAACTAAAGCCAAAAATAATTAAAAAAAGTGTAGCTAGACCGCCTAAAAACCAATATTTTTTTTTCATTTGAATGCCTCTTTCCTGTTGCTGATTATACTGCAAAGTTTGAGATTTGTTTACCAAAACAAAATGAAAGAAAAAAAATGCTAAGTACGCTAAACTAGAACTAGTAAAAAGAATTGGAGGTATTTCAGATGGAAAATCTTACATCAACATACACATTGGCAAATGGCGTAAAAATTCCTAAGGTGGGCTTTGGCACTTGGCAAACGCCAGATGGCGACGTAGCCGTTGCATCAGTTAAAGCTGCTTTGAAGGCAGGTTACCGTCATATTGATACTGCTCAAGGTTATCATAACGAAAAAAGTGTCGGTAAGGGCATTAAAGAAAGCGGAATTCCTCGTTCTGATATTTTTTTAACCACAAAATTATGGAATGAAAATCACAGCTATGACTTAGTGATGGAAAGTTTTGCTCAATCTTTACAGGAATTAGGTACAGATTACGTTGATTTGTTTTTAATTCACTGGCCAAATCCAGTAACTTTCCGCGAAAATTGGCAAGAAGCTAACGCACAAACGTGGAAAGCTATGGAAGAATTATATGAGGCTGGTAAAATTAAAGCAATTGGTGTCAGCAACTTTTTACCTCATCACCTAGATGAACTTAAAAAAACGGCAAAAATTATGCCACAAGTAAATCAAATTTTCTTGGCACCTGGTGAATTACAGCCTGAAGTTGTGAAATATGCACAAGAAAACAATATTTTATTAGAAGCATACAGCCCATTAGGAACAGGCAAAATTTTTAGTGTACCAGAAATGCAAGAAATTGCTGCAAAACATAATAAATCTATTGCTCAGGTTGCTTTACGCTGGTCGCTGCAACACGGTTTCTTACCATTACCAAAATCTGTTCACGATAATCGAATCAAAGAAAACAGCGAAATTTTTGATTTTGAGTTATCAAAAGAAGATATGGCCACAATTGACAAATTAGATGGCGTAGTTGGAAAAGCAAAAAATCCTGATACGACGAACTTTTAAGATGATAGAAAAAATAATTCAAAAACGTTTAGGTGATCTACCCCAAGACATACTCACTGCCATTAACAGCGATTTTATTTTCTTGGTGTGGCCCGACAAAGTCCAGCACTTTCCTGCCAGAAATTGGGAAATGAAACACTATCAGAAAACTATTTCAAAATATTTTTCAACTCCACAGTATACGATTTTTAACAATTATTCCGTCGTCTATGAACAAAATCATGAATTGATTTTGATTTTACCTGGTATGAAGCAATAAAAATGAGGCATTGATTGTCGTATTTAGTAAAAAACGACGATTGATGCCTTTATTTTCATTTTTTTTACAATAGTGCTTTTCATTTACCCGAACTTTTTTTATAATCATAAAGGACTCAACTCAGAAAAGGAGATATTTATGAAGAAGAAACAAAAACAAAAATTATTAAAACAATTTCGTCCCAACTTTGAACAAGTGCGTTTAGAACTGTTTAACGAGATCGTTTTGAAAGCCAAAAAAGACTATAACTTGATGTTGGATATTTTTATTGATCCTAAGAAAAAAGAAGATATGACTGTTGCTTTTAACAATGGTGCACAAGTACAACAATTTACCGTTCCAATGGATGAAAATTTTAATACCGTTGTTAAACGAATCCAAAAACAAGAAAAAGGCTTATTGGAACGTTTTAGTACAAACTTAGCTGACAGTATCGCCTCTTATTTACAACCAAACTTACCACAAGGCCTATCAAGCACTACTGCTAAAGAAGATAAGGCAGCAGAAGAAAAAGAAGTAAAAAAAGAAACCGCAGCTTTAGAAGAACTTGAAACAAAGACTACGGAAAATGACTCGAATAAAACTAGTGCTAAGTCAATGACTTTCGACAACTTTACTGAAGCTATGGCAAAATTCCCTAAATTTGCAGTCAATAAAACTGCAACCAGTTATGAATTAGTAGAAAAAACACCAAAGGAAGAGCGCTTATTAGCCACTGTTGCAAAAGATAGTAATGAATTTACAATTGAGAAAGCACTCGATCGTAAGTATAAGTTAAAAACAGAAGTTATTCCGCTTATTGAAGATTTTGCGGCAACACCAGTTGCTAATCGCTAACAGAACAGCAAGTGTAAAAAATTAGACTTTGATTTATGAAATATAGACAAAAAAGCAAGCCCTTTTCGGGGCCTGCTTTTTTAGTTGTTAGTTTAATTATTCTCCCGTAAAGATGCTAAAATTTTTGCTGCCGTAGCTTGATTCATAGTTGTTTCTTTCTGTAATTTTTGACTAACTGCTTCGATTTCTGATCCTACCGCACCAACAGTCATAGCTAAAGAACGCGATTGAAGAGCCATATGTCCCTTTTGAATGCCTTCTGAAACAAGAGCCCGCAAAGCAGCTAAGTTCTGAGCCAAGCCAACAGCTGCTACAACAGCCGCTAGTTCTTTAGCATCCTGCACGGCTAAAATGCTCAATGCAGCCCGGGCTTTTGGCAGGACCTTCGTCGCACCACCAGCTGTTGCAATCGCAAGCGGTAAAACAAGCCGTCCCTCTAAATAATCATCAACTATTTTCCAATCACTTAAACCTTGGTACTGTCCATTTTGAACAGCATAAGCATGAACACCGGCTGCAACTGCTCTCGTATCGTTACCTGTGGCCAAAATAACCCCATCAATGCCGTTCATGATTCCTTTGTTGTGCGTAGCTGCACGATAAGGATCCTTTTTTGCATACGCAGCAGCAATTGCAATTTTTTCAGCAATTTCTTTCCCATTTCCACCAATCTTACTTTTCGCAAGATTAGCTACTGGAACACGACAACTTACTTCAACTAAAGATTCAGTAGCTAGATTACTTAAAATACTAAATAAAATCTTTTCATTTGGAAAAATTTGACGCAATTTAGCTGCTATACCTTCAAGTATGCCATTAACAATATTAGCTCCCATTGCATCTTTCACATCGATTTTTAAATCAAAGGATACATAATTTCCTTCAATTTTTCGCCAACTTATTTCTTTTAACCCACCGCCACGTTTCACGATTGATGGATAACTTGCATTTGCTATCTCAAACAACAACTCTTGGTTATTCTCCAGCCATTTCGTTAACTCTTTTTCATCCGCAATATCATAAAAAACGATTTGACCACGTAATAATCGTTCTTTAATGACTGCCGTAAACTTCTCTGCCATCTTCGCTCCATAACTGCAAGCAGCAATCACAGAAGGTTCTTCGGTTGCTAATGGCACACTATATTCTTTGTCGTTTACAATCAAGTTTAAAGCCAATCCCATAGGTGTTTCAATTTCGCTAATTTGATTTTCAATCATATGATTAGCAATTTCCGAATCAAGAGCCGTGTGCAACAATTCAGTTGCTTGATTGGGATTGATTTGTCCATTATCTTGTAACTTTTCTAGACGTTCAATTTGATTCATTTGATAAAATTTTTTTGGGGAATTTTCCTTGCTTGGACTCTTCAATAACATGGCTAACCCTAGTCCTCCACCGATACATAAAGAAGCAATACCATACTCTTTATCTTCTTGTTGCAGCTGATGGCTAAGTGTGGTCAACAGTCTGGCTCCGGTTGCACCAATTGCATGACCAAGGGAAATACCTCCACCGTAGGGATTAACTTTCTTACTATCTAATCCCAATTTTCTTTCAACGGCTACAGAAGAAGCGGCAAAGGCTTCATTTATTTCAAATAAATCAATATCTGCAATTGTTTTATCTTGAGCTGTTAATAATTCTGTCACAGCTTTAATTGGTGCCACACCCATGATAGCCGGATCAATACCAACTTCACTAAAACCACAAATTTCTGTTAAATAGGGCAGATTGTGCAAGTCTGCATACTCTTTTGTTGCCAACAATAAAACTGCTGCACCATCATTAATAGTTGATGCGTTACCAGCTGTCACCGTACCATTTTCTTTAAAAACGGTTCTTAGCTGACTTAATTTTTCAATCGAACTGTCTGCTCTGATTCCTTCATCTTGTGTCATTAAACCTTGTTTAGTCTCAAAGGGTACGATTTCTGTTGAAAAAAAACCTTTTGCTTTGGCTTTGGCTGCCTTTTTTTGAGAATTGAGTGCAAACTCATCTTGTTCGTCACGAGAAATATGAAATTCTTTTGCAACTTTTTCAGCCGTTAATCCCATATGCTTGTGACTAAAAGCGTCTGTCAAACCATCCAAAATCATCGCCGACAAAGGGTCACCATATTCATTTGTTTCATAATTGAAATGACGTAGTTGTGGCGCATTGGTCATACTTTCTGTACCACCGGCAATTGCAACCTCGCCTTGACCTAGCTGAAGACTTTGCCAGGCCATAATCACAGCCTTCATCCCAGAACCGCAAACTTCATTTACTGTTGTCGCTGGTACTTCATAGGATAAACCACTATTAATACTAATTTGCCTTGCTACATTTTGGCCATTTCCTGCTTGTAAAACGTTGCCAAATATGACTTGTTTTACATCATCTTTTACTTTAGGATAACGTGACAATAATGTTTGTGTAACTTTTGTACCCAAATCAACCGCGCTATATTGCGCTAAGGCACCTTTGTATTTTCCAATCGGACTGCGCAAGGCAGCAACAATGACTACTCTTTTCAAATGTAGCACCTCCACTAGGAAATATATCATTTCTTTAATAAAAAAAAAACAGCCTTAACTAATTCTGACCTTCAAAAAAGAAAGTTTAAATAAACTTTAAATTATAAAATAATTTTTTCGTCAAACAGCCTTTTTTATGCTACCTTATAAGAGCAAATATGACTGCATAAGTAACAAATTCAATAAGAAATTTAGAAAGATAGGGGTTTGTTTATGAACGTTGGAATAGATAAAATTAGTTTTTTTGTGCCACCTTATTACATTGACATGGCTGAATTAGCTAAAAAACGAGGGGTTGATCCAGCCAAATATTTGGTTGGAATTGGGCAATCTCAAATGGCTATTGGACCAAGTAGCCAAGATATTGTAACTTATGCTGCCAATGCAGCGAGTGAAATTTTAACCCCTGAGGATAAAGAAGCAATCGATTTAGTAGTCGTGGGAACAGAATCGAGCTTTGATGAATCAAAGGCTAGCGCTGTAATTTTACATCGACTAATGGGCATTCAAGATTTTGCTCGCTCCTTTGAAATTAAAGAAGCTTGTTATGGTGCAACAGCTGGTTTAGAAGCTGCAAAAAATCATGTTACCCGTCATCCTGAAAGTAAAGCACTCGTTATCGCTGCAGATATCGCTCGTTATGGATTAAACAATGGGGGCGAACCAACACAAGGTGCTGGTGCAGTCGCTATGCTTATCAGCAATAAACCAAGAATTCTAACTTTAAGTGATAATACTGTCAATTTAACTCAAGATATCTATGACTTCTGGCGCCCGACAGGTCATAATTACCCGCTAGTTGATGGACCATTATCCAATGAAACGTATATTCGTTCTTTTGAGAAAGTTTATACTCGCTATACTAAGGTTTATCAAGAGAATTTTGGTGATTTTGCTGCTTTAACTTTCCACATTCCTTACACAAAAATGGGTAAAAAAGCATTACAATCTGTCTTGCCACAAGCAACTGAGCAGGATGCTACTCGCTTATTAGAACGCTATGAAGAAAGCATTGTTTATAGTCGTCGGGTTGGTAACTTGTATACCGGCTCTTTATACTTAGGCTTAATTTCACTTTTAGAAAACAGTACAGTCTTAAAAGCGGGTGATAAAATCGGACTTTTCAGCTATGGTTCAGGAGCAGTTTCACAATTTTTCACAGGAATATTACAACCTGATTATGAAAAATATCTTTTGAAAGAATATCATCAAAAATTATTGTCACAGCGAACGAAATTAACAATTTCTGATTATGAATCGATGCTTAATAAAAATATCGATTATAATCAGACAACTATTTTTAATGATGAATTACCATTTAGTATCACAAAAATTGAAAACAATGTTCGTTTTTACCGCAATTAAAAAGAAGCCCTGCGTCAAATTATGAATTCATGACGCGGGACTTCTTTTCCTTATTCAAAGTAATTTTTAAAATAGTCGTCTAAGGCCGTGACAGATACTTTATCCTCTGTTCCTTTTTCCATATTTTTAATAACTACTTTTTGTTCTTGCACCTCAGTCTCCCCAATTACAACCACTAATTTTGCACCTAAGCGATTAGCTGTTCGAAATTGTGCCTTTAATTTACGAAAATCAATGTCTCTTTCACAAATTAGACCAGCATGTCGTGCACTTTGCGCAGCTGCTTGCGCTAAAACATTTCCTAATTGATCCATACAAGCTACGTACACGTCTATAGACTCGTCTACTGGAATTTGCTTTCCTTCAGCTTCAATGGCGATTAAAGCTCTTTCTATCCCTAATGCAAAACCAAACCCTGTATCTTTTTCATCTGGTCCTCCGAATTCACTGATTAAACCGTCATAACGACCACCAGCACAAATTGTCGTTAAAACACCACCAAATCCTTTTGCTTCACTCATAATCTCAAAAACAGTATGATTATAATAATCCAGCCCACGTACCATACGATGGTCGACAACATACGGGATGTTTAGAGCATCCAACATACCTTTTACTTCGTTAAAGAAAGTTGCACTATACTCATCTAAATAGTCTAAAATTGACGGCGCATTTTCAACGATTTCTTTATCTTTTTTATCTTTACTATCTAACACACGCAATGGGTTTTGGTGTAATCGCCGTTTCGAATCTTCACTAAGTTGGTCTTCTACTGTTTCCAAATAAGTGATTAACGCATCGCGATACTGCATGCGGCTTTCTCGATTACCTAATGTGTTAATGACTAATTTCACGTGATTGACACCTAATTTTTGGTAAAAATCTAACGCCATCGCCATTGTCTCAACATCTGTAGCTGGATTTTTACTTCCTATAACCTCTACACCGATTTGATGGAATTGCCGCAAACGTCCAGCTTGCGGTCGTTCATAACGAAACATCGGTCCCATATAATATCCTTTAAACGGATTAACGTGCTCTGGACCAAATAGTTTATTTTCTACATAACTGCGGACTAGTGGTGCTGTGCCTTCGGGTCGTAGTGTAATGTGGCGTTCTCCTTTATCATAAAAATCATACATTTCTTTTGTAACAATATCAGTCGTTTCACCAACACTTCTAGCTACAACTTCAAAATGCTCAAAAATCGGTGTACGTAATTCCCGAAAATTATACTCACCAAAGACTTTACGTGCTGTGTCTTCTATATATTGCCATTTAGCCGAATTTCCCGGCAAAATGTCCATGGTTCCTTTTGGTTTTTGATATTTCATCAAACAACCTCCTTCAAAGATATTCAAAATTACTATATCACTTTCTAAGACAGCTTGCTAGTTGAATCTAGACCATTATTTTTCATCAAAGCAGTAGAATTTTAATAATACAATAATTAACAGTCACTCTACATTTGGTAGGGGATATTTAATAGCATTTTTTTTCAACTTTGAAGCAATAATTTCATTAATATCAAATCCTAAATTATCTGCTAACATGTAACTATAAATTAACACATCTGCTATTTCTTCTTTTAGATGTTCTCTTTCAATATTCCCCTCTTCAGAAGTCTTCCACTGGTATATTTCCAATAGTTCATTTGCTTCTAATGAGATGGACAACGCTAAATCTTTTTCATTATGAAACGGGCGCCAGTTTCTTTCATCACGAAACATATTAATCTTTTTCATAGTTTCCTTTGTATCACTCATTTTCTTACACCGTCCTTAATCATAATTATTTTAACATTGTTCTTTTTAATTATAAAAGCCGAAATCTATCACTTCTGCTTCTTATATCGAAAATTTTACAAGCTAATAAAACAGTAGTGCCAAAAAAGTAAAATAAAAAAGACCTAAGAATAATATCTTAGGTCAATACCGGCACGCCCTCAACGGGCACTGGATTTTGAGTTTTACTGCTCTTATTACTATAAGCCAATCTGACAAAAATAAATAAGACTATACCCACTTATAACTGATTTAAACAAGTTATGGGTTAGCCATCTAGGATATTTTTTGGAGAATCTATTTACTTGTATACTTATACATACTAATTATAGCACCTATTTCTATCCTTATCCACTATTTTTTGGCTAGATTTAAGTTAGATGATTGCCACTCTCGTATCTTCTTTGCTCAGTTTGATTAGATGAATCATTTCAAACACAGATGAATGTCTCAAACCGAGTTTCACTATACATAGATGGTTGGAAAATCATAAGATATCTAACGCTTGAATCGGTGTAGAACCCCTACCCTAGATTGTTGGAATTTTCTGCTTTCTACAAATTAAACCGCACTTTTTTAAAACTATTTTTGTTCAAATGATTTTTAAAACCTTAAGTATTAAATTTACAACTGGTAAAAAAACTGGTATAAGCTTTAAAATAAGTTCTAAAGTTTTCCCTTTCTTTGTTTTAATATTTCCTCTTATAAAATTTCCTAAGCTAAATACTCCCACAAAAATCCCATACAAAGGAATTACCGAAACGATTAATAAAACTAACACGCTCCATTCATTGAGTAAAGAAAAATTTTTTAAGAGCAAAACAATTCCATAAATGATATAAAAAATTGCCATTGCAACGGCAAAATTATCAAATATTTTTTTGTTACCTAACATTTCTTCTACTGAATACGCGAAAAATACTGAACTTATCATTAATATCACAGTAGTTACCCCTCTTGACCAACTAAAAAGATACTCATCAGGTAAAATATAAATAATACCTGCTAATGCCATAAAAGCAAAAGCTAATGAATAGCCACTATAATCTTGTTTTTTCTCATTCTCAGACATCTATATATTGCTCCCCTTAAAAATATTCGATACTTATATAATACCTGAATAGTTCTAATATATCTATTTGTTCTGATTTGATTCTTTTCTGGGAGCGTCAATAATTTTGTGTAAATGATTCTTCCCTACTGCAGATTGTTTCTAATTCTCAATCAGTTGGCTTAGCATTTGTTCAAGTTCGCCTTCGGCCTGTTGAAAGCCTTTATGACTGCGACCTAGGAATTTTTGGTTGTAAGTATCAAAAGACGAGACTAAGAAACGTTCCATCGACTCTTCGTTTTGGAACTGTTCCTTGCGGTGGCTGTATTTCTTGATTTGCTTATTAAAGGATTCAATCAAGTTCGTAGAATAAATACTCTTGCGTATGGCCAAGGGGAAATCATAGAAAGTGAGCAAGTGATCGTTCGAAAGAATCGATTCAACCACTTTTGGATAGCTGGTTTTCCATTTTTCCGCAAAAGCACCACGTGCTTCCAACGCCACCTCTTTAGATGAGGCTTGATACACCATTTTAAAATCATCACAGACTTCCTTACGATCATCGACACGCACTTTGTGACTGATATTACGGGAAACGTGTACACAACAATGTTGAAAACGAGCTTTGGGATAGAACCGACTAATCGCTCCTACCATCCCCTTTAAGCCATCCGTGATGAACAGGAGGACATTTTTCAAACCGCGCTCTTGAAGGTCCAATAAAATTTCATCCCAAATCGTGATGGATTCAGTCGGTGCAATCGCATAGCTCAATACTTCCTTTGATCCGTCCGGGCGAATGCCAACTGCGATATGAATAGCTTCCTTGGCGACGGTTTTCCGCTTTAACGGAATATACGTTGCGTCCATATAAATAGCAGCATAACGGTCATGAAGCTCCCGCCCTTTAAACGCCGTTACCTCTTCTGTAAATGATTTTGTTATATTGGACATGGTTTGGGGCGTGTAGTAATGCCCATACATTTTCTCAATCAAGTCTGCGATTTCCGACATGGTAATACCTTTTCGGAAGAGGTGAATGACGGTCTCCTCTAACGTGTCATTCGTCCGTCTATAAGCAGGAACAGTCTGTTGCTTGAACTCACCATTGCGGTCGCGCGGAATCTGGAGATGAAGTTCCCCATACTCGGTCTTGACCGTACGGTCATAGGAGCCGTTACGAGAATTACCCGTGTTAAAACCAATGCGATCATACTTTTCGTAATCTAGGAAAGCCGTTAACTCCGTTTTGAGAAGCGTATTGACTGCTTTCTCCAAATGGACACGGAATAATTCATTCAAATCGCCTTTGTTCGCTAGAGTCTTTAGAATTTCTGTAGTAAAATCGTTCATAGGGAAGTCCTCTCTTCTGTGAATGTGTTGTGGTAACTCTATTCTACAGAAGGGACTTCCTTTTTTCTATTTACACAAAATATTTTACACTCTCTCTTTTCTTCTTTTCAATAAAACTTCTGAAATAGTTGTATTGATAGTTATCTATGCGATACCAATTCTTTATTGTGTACCCTGAAGAATCACTTCTTTTCTCCTAGTCATTTTATTTTCTGCATTAGAGAACGACCTCACCTTGTTCTTTCCGTCCTACAAACTAGAAACTCTGATTTTTACCCTTAGATACACACTTGGGGTACATTCGTCTCTTTGAGGGACTCCTTTCCAAATCAGCTAGTTTTCTTTCTATATCCACCACCTGACACCTGTCATTTTTTCATCTCCAATAACATGATTTTTCACCCTCACCCACATAACTTTTTTCTCCAAATCAGCTTCTTTAATAGGCAATGGAAGAAATAATTGTGTGGCTATGGTCATTTGTGCCATCTGCCACAGCCACCAAGAATAGGG
>NZ_AP022822.1:2025000-2147500 GCF_011397115.1 Enterococcus saigonensis
GCAGGTACATAAACGTTTTTGCCACGAACTTGTAAGATCATTACATAAGACAACTGACGCCATAAAATTTTTGATTTTGCCGGTAATTTATTATTGATGTAAAGTGTATTGACGGCATCTTTTTCACTGTACAACGCCATCTTTTCCCGAAGCTTTTCAATTGCAGATAAATGCGTCTGCATATAACGGGAAACCCGTAATAAGCCATCGTTTTCTTCTAAAATTATTTCCATTTTACTTGTATCATCATAAAAGGGAATCCCTTCAAAACTTTGCGCACAAATAATTTCTGGATATTCTGGATTAGTTAATGATTCATGAGGCACATACATATATTCTTGCCCAAATAAAACTTCACTTGAATCCTTCAAAAAAGAATTCACATTTTCTTTGGTCTCTTTACTATCTTTAATGTAAAAATTTGTACTTGGCGTATAGATAAATTGACTCTGATTTTCTCCTGAAAAATTCAAACCATTGTTAAATGCCGCACCATTTTTTTCTTTTGCACTACCAACAGCATCAGCCATATTGGTGGGGACTGCTGCTAAATAATATCCCTCTTTTACCTTAGAAGATAATTCCCCTTTAATGCTAATTTCATCAGCTTCTAAACGTTGCACAATGTCGATTTTCTGATTTGTACTAGAAACATTTCCTTCTTCATTTTTAGTAGCATGGTAAATGTTGAATAAAAAGATATTCACTCCAAGAAATGCTAAGAAGAAGATCCATTCGATTTTTTTAAAATCCAATTAATCCGCCCCCGCTTCTTGCTGAATTTTAGCTATTAGACTATCATAGGAATACCAATTACCATCATAGCGAATATACCACATTGGTACTAAATCAACGACACCGCTAGTGGCAGATAAATCTTGACGTACATAAGCAATGACTAACGATTGAATCAAACTTTGATCTACCCCCATATAAGCTAAATTTTCAATAATTGTGTGGCTAGGGGGCAATTCTACAACTTCATCTGAGGGAATCGGTACTTGAATGGCATTCATACTTGATAGAATTTGGACTGGCAAAGCACCGTTGTCGGTTTTGCTTTCGCTATTTACCTTTAAATTGACTTCTCCTTGATAGGCATCCCCAAATACGGGATAACCCTCGACAAAAATGCGATAAGTAATTTCATCTTTATCGCGATCAAAATAACGTAGGTTTCCTAAGTTGGCACCAAGGCGGGTAATATAGCTGAAACTTTGCGAATAAATATCACCTTCCCCACCGCTTAAATCAATTTCACCACGAAAATCAATGAGTTGCTTATCTTCTTGAATACTCATATTTTCAGTACCGTCATACAATACGAGATTACTCGTTTCTTCGTTCATTTTTACATCTTGCGGATTAGTAAAAAAGGCGTCACGAAAGGTTGTATAAGATAAATTGGAGGCAATATAACTATACCGTTTCAATTTAACAGGAGTTTGCGTATTGTATTGCATACTACTGATACGATTTTCTTCATTCATTTGCATCCAATTCTTTTCAGCCGCTTGACTTACTATTTGTGTAATTTTCAACTCATCAATGGTTATTGGTACTTCTACAATTTGATGACGCCGCATATTGACAAACCGAATTTGATGGCTACCAAAATCAATCTGAGCTTTGGTAAAATGAACATCTTGCAGTTTATCCAGCGCTAAATCTAAATTGAACATTTCCACGTATTCTTTCACTAAAAATGGACCAAAATAAGAAAGCTCAACACCATTTTTAATATCCACATCTGCAAAGAAAGCTGCATCATTATCATAGCTCTTTTTTTCTGGGGTACCAAAACTTGCTTTATTCACTAAATCTTGAATATCACTAATAATTGTATCAGTAGAGGTTTGCTTAATGTTTCCCTCGCCATTTATCCATACTAGGCGCAATGGCAAAAAAATGTCGGTTGCTTTTCGAATATTTTGAGTTGTACTTACAACTCTTTCAGCCTGTTTATTGGTTTGTAAGTTACTACGAGCAGTCGGACTTAACCAAATCATATAAGAAAGATAAAAACTTAATGCGATTAAAAAAATTAAGCCGATACGAATAATACGCTCGGATATTTTCATTCCCACCATTCCCCCTCATATGGTTCATAAGGTAATGTAATAAAGAAAGTTGAGCCTTTGTTTTCTTTACTTTCAGCCCAAATAGTACCGCCATGAGACTTAATTACTTCTTTTGAAATGGCTAAACCTAAGCCAGTCCCACCTTGTTTTCGAGCTCTTGCTTTATCTACACGATAAAAACGATCAAATACTTTTTGAAGATCTTTTTTCGGAATACCTAATCCTTGATCTTGGATGCTCAACACAATATTATTATGGGTTTCCATCAAACGAACGATAATAGTACCGCCATCTGGCGAATATTTAATGGCGTTATTCATGATATTATCAATCACTTGCATCATTTTATCTGTGTCCACCTCAACCCATAATTCTCGTTTAGTGAACTCTCGACGAATTTTGTATTTTTTCTTTTGGTCTTGAGAATTCATCATCATATCAAAACGATCCAAAACAAAATTTACTAGTTCATTAAAGTTGATATATTCTAATTGCATAGTGTTTCTACCATTATCCATCCGCGATAAGTTCAAAAGATCATTAATCATGCGAATCATACGATCTGTTTCATCTAAAGTCACTTTTAAGAAATTAGGAGCAATCTCTTTATCTTGCCAAGCCCCTTCACTTAAAGCTTCAATGTAACTTCGCATACTAGTTAATGGCGTGCGCAATTCATGGGAAACGTTTGAAACAAACTCACGCCGTTCTTGCTCTGTTTTCTCCTGTTCAGTAACATCATGCATGACTGCTACCAACCCGCTGATAAACCCTGATTCTCGTCGAATCATTGAAAAATCCGTTCGTAAAATAATCTCACTACCATCTACTGCTTCCCGAGAAATTAACATTTCATCGGGATTTTCTAATAATTTACGCAAAGTGTAATCTTCTTCAATATCCAAAAGCTCTAGGATAGAGTGACCTACAGCTTCTTCACTTGTCACATTCAAAAGATTTATTGCCATTTCATTAATCGTAATCACCTTGCCACGTCTATCAGTAGCAATAACGCCATCTGTCATATGCGAAAGGACACTATCTAAGCGATTTCGTTCGGCTTCCATGGCTTCTTGGGTTTCTTCAATTCGATCACCCAACTGATTAAATGTTTCTGCCAGCTGCCCTAATTCATCTTTCCCATAAACAGCGACCTTACGGCTATAATCACCTCTAGCAATTCTTCTTGCTTGTTCTCGCATTTCGCCAATCGGCTGCGTAATTGACCGAGACACCAATACAGCTACTACAATTGAAATCGCGGCAGCTATAATTGAAGCTGTCACAAAAATCAGAGCTGTATTTTGAATTTCTAAGTATTGTTTTTCAATATCACTTTTAATATAAACTGCACCAATAATACTATCCCCGGTGGGAGATTGAATCGGCTGCACATTTATATAGACTCGATTTCCAGTTGCATCATCAATAGCCATTTCGGATTTTACCGCTAGATCATCAATATCGCGATAATCATTTTTTTTACCTCGAGCACTACGGTCTGAAACATTCGTAGTTGCCCTGACGATACCTTTTTCATCCACTACCCTAATTTCAATGATATCGCCACTTTTATTCGTATCAATTATTCGCTGGATTGACGCATCTGCTGCATCTGTGTCTTTATCATTATCCTTGCTCAGTTCTGAGCCAAGCGTGCCAGATAAGCTTGCTGCTTGTCGGTTCATACTGGTGGTAAAACTTTCGATCGTTTTATTTTCCAATCCGCGAATAAAATACGCCCCGATAATCTCGATCGAAATAATTAAGATCAAGATAAATGCCAGGGCGATTTTAAAGTTCACCGATTGAAAAAAGCGAACTTTCTTATTCATTCCATTACTCCTGTTCCGGATTGCGCAAGTAGTAACCTACGCCTCTTCGTGTCACTAAATAATTGGGATGACTTGGATTATCTTCAATTTTTTCTCGTAAGCGTCGGACTGTTACGTCAACGGTGCGAACATCTCCAAAATAATCATAACCCCATACAGTTTGTAATAAGTGCTCTCTAGTCATTACTTGGCCAATATGTTTTGCCAAATAATGTAACAACTCAAATTCCCGATGGGTTAATTCAATAGCCTCACCATTTTTCATAACCATGTATGCTTCTGGTTGAATAGTCAAATCCCCAATAACAAGTTCGGAGTTTGGTGCTTCTTCAACTTCTTTAGCCGCAGTAGATCCACGTCGTAAGTTAGCTTTAACTCGCGCTACGAGTTCACGGTTAGAAAAAGGCTTGGTTACATAATCATCTGCCCCTAATTCCAAGCCTAAAACTTTATCGATTTCAGAATCTTTAGCTGTCACCATGATAATTGGCATATCATAGTTTTTGCGAACTTCCCGCGCTACTTCTAATCCATCAATTTTGGGCAACATTAAATCCAATAAAATCAAGTCCGGCTCGACTTCTTTCACTTTTTCCAGAGCTTCTTCTCCATCAAAAGCAGTGTGTACCTCATAACCTTCCTTGGTTAAATTGAATTTGACGATATCTGAAATTGGTTTCTCATCGTCAACAACTAATATTTTCTTCATTAGAAGACACCTCTTTATGCTTCTTTAAATTTGTCTACACTATTATAACTCATTTTGACAGGCATTTCATTAAATGGGAAATTTACTGCTCTATCAACCTTTTGAAACTAAAAAGCTTAACAAAAGAATAAGAATTTTATCTTCTAACATTGCTGATAAAATTCTTTTTCAATTGTTAAGCCTTTGTCTTTTATAATTTTCAATCCAACGCTTGAATCCCAAAACCCAACAATCCTGGTCCGGTATGCACCACTAATGCAGGAGAAATTTGTCCAAAGAAAAATTCTTTTACTTGAGGAAATTCTTTTTTTAAAACTTCCATCATCATTTTTGCTTCTTCCAACGCATCGCCATGGGCTATCGCCAAACGTATCTTTTGGTGATTTCCTACTGCTGCACGAATCAAACTCAAAGATTTTTCCAAACTTTTCTTACGTCCTCTCGCTTTAGCCACGGTGTAATAAATCCCTTCATCATTACATGAAATAATTGGATTCAATTTTAATGCATTTCCTAAAATTGAAGCTACCAAACCAATTCGCCCGCCCTTTTGCAGATACTCTAAAGTAGCTACATTGAAATAGACTTTATTTTGCAAGACTTCTTTTTCCAACTGTGTAATGAGTTCTGAAAAGGATAATCCTGCCTGTAAAAGATCTGTTGCGCGAATCGCTTGTAATCCTGCACCAATTCCAATATTTTTAGTATCAAAAGCATACGTAGTCAAACCTTCATAATGTTCCCCTAAAAGACGAACAGCGTTATTTGTACCACTTAAACCACCTGAAATTGTAATAGCTAGGACGTGTGTATAGCCATCTTTTTTTATTTGATCAAAAATTTTGTTAATCGTATCGCCATCTGGTAGAGAAGTTGATGGAATCTCTTGACTTAATTTCGCATAAATTTCTTCTGGCGTAATATCTACTTTATCGGTATATTCGCGATCTTTATAAATAATTTTTAAAGGAATAGTGTACATATGATGGGCATCAATTATTTCTTGCGGTACATCTGTTCCAGAATCAACTAGTAATGCAATTTTTTCTTTAGTCATTATTTTCTCCTTTTCGTAAATAATCAATCTCACAACTAATAACCTTTTCAGCTAAAATTTTATTGGCAAAAGCAATCGTAGCTGTTCGAGCAGCTAAGTAAGCAAACGGAATCGGTTCTGTAGGGTAACTTACACCTTTTCCTTGTGCTTGGCGGGCAATCAAGTGAATTGCACTTTCTTGTTCGCGACAAAAAAAATCGTAAGCTTCTCGGATTCCATCAGTTCTTCCTTGAAAAACGATTGCCTCTTTTATTTCTGGAATTGTTAAGACTTGCTTTAATGCTGTAATGGCTAATAAAAACGCAACGTGAGTCCTCGTGTAACGTTTTTTTATAGGTGGGGGAATTAATCCCAATTTAACGTAATTATTCACCATCGATTTGGTTAAAAGTGGGTGCTTATCGCCGGTTGTTACTGGTGATAGATATTGGTCCACCAATTGAATTACTTGATCCATATATAATTCCAAGTCAGGTAATTGATCCCAACGTGGCAAATGGAACTCCTTAATCTCTTCGCCCCACTTTTTTAAAGCTTCATTTTGAAAAATAGCATTCATTCTTAATCCCTCTAAAAAAATTCTAATAATTATATAAAGTAGTTTTGAAAACTAGATAAAACATATCATATTTTCTGTAGCAAAACTAGTGATTAAAGGAAAATTTTAGAAGTTATCTTATGAAAATCGAATCGTAATAATAAATTTCAACCAAAAAAAGACCTGTCGGCGGGGAACCGACAGGCAGGAGTAAAAATGAAAAAGTGTTAGGGTTTGTCTTAAAAAAGACAGGTTATTGTTGGTACTCTTGTATAGTACCCAGAAAATGTGAAAAAAGTGTGAATGAAATTTTCTTCCTCTGTAAAGTTTTTCTTGCGATTAATTAATTTTAGATAAAAATATTTTCTTTTTATTCTTGCAATTTTAAAAACAGAGTGCTAACATAAAAAAGTACTTTTGTGAAAGTATTTGGGCCGTTAGCTCAGTTGGTAGAGCAGCTGACTCTTAATCAGCGGGTCGCGGGTTCGAGCCCCTCACGGCCCATTGGGTGCCAAACCCACACCACCGGTATGATCTCGGCGTCTTTTAGACGTTTCGAAGAGACTGTACGCGGTGGTATTTTTTTTATTACAACAAAATAACAGCGATTAAAAAGAACTCTTGGGTATTACCTTTTAATCGCTGGATGAAAATTTTATAGTTGGACTACTAAATCATGGCATCCTGCTACAGAGAATGTGACGCTCGCTTTCGTATCATCCACTACTTTCACGTAACAAACCGCTCGTCCATTGCGTGTACGCCGATATTTTTCAGCATAATTGGTAATGTCATCCATATCACCATTTTCAAAACCAAGAAATTCACAATTTTCCCCTTTAAAACTGATAATCTGATTCGCATCAGTTAAATTTCCTTGGCAATCAACTAAAGATAATTCAATTTGTTTAATTCCTTCACCTTCTAGCAAAAAGTTTTTAAAACTTGCTGGAGCTTGCCACACCCTAGCTTTTATCCGCTGCGCTTGTCCGACAGGTTTTAAGGTATCTATAATTTTTCTACCGTCTTTTTCTGCTGTCAAAACTAATGCTCCTGCCACGTACGGAACAATTGCAGAATAATACCCCTCCACTTCATCAAAAGTTAAAACAATTGTCTCATCATTTACTTTTAGTTCAAATTTGTCAGCATTCGTATACAAACGAATTTCAATCTGTTCACCTTGGTTATAATTCCATTTGCGATAAACAGCTTCCCAAGGATCTTCAGATTTTTGCATTGCGGGGCGTGTAAATAGACGTGCTGTTAACTCTTTAGACCACCAGCTTTTACGTTTATAAAACATCATCGTTTCATAACCACACATATCTAATAAACCGCGATAAGTGCCATGTTTTGGCCAGACACCCCGAGATTCTCCTAAATAATCGATACCTGTCCATAAAAATTGACCCGCAATATAGTCATTTTCTTTGACTGCTAGCCAGTTTTGATAGCTGTGGCGATTTTCGCTGCCAACAAAAGCTTTATGAGGAAATAGACGATGGTGTTCTTTATATAAGTGTTCTTTATAATTATACCCGATCACGTCTACACTATCGACCAAACCGGTTTGAGACGACAATTCTGGAAAAGCCGCAGCCAGTGTGGTTGGTCGTGTTTGATCTTCTTTATGGACAATTTCACTTAGTTGTTTAGCAATAGTCGTTAGACGACGGGTATCTGGGCGATTAGGATTATAAATTCGTTCTTCTGCTGGTTTATTGGCATCATTGTTGCCTTCCATTTCATTGAACAAATCATTGGCATAAGGATCGTTAGGATAATCAATTTCATTTCCTATACTCCATGCTATAATCGCTGGATGGTTTTTATTACGTTGTACCATATCAATTAAATCTTTTTTGTGCCAAACAGGGAAGTCTTTGGCATAACCTTCATATTTTGGTGGATAAACATTGTGGCCTTGCCACCATTTATTTTTCGGATTTTCCCATTCATCAAACGCTTCATCAAAAACAAAGAAACCTAGTTCATCACACAAATCATATAACACCTGCGCATGAGGATTGTGGGCCATTCGAATGGCGTTACAGCCAACTTCTTTTAATTTTAACAAGCGGCGGAGCCACACTGCTTTAGGAACTGCTGTACCAAAACATCCCGCATCTTCATGCAAACAGACCCCTTTTAATTTTACTTTGTCTGTATCATTTAAAATGAACCCATCATTTGGACTAAATGTACACGTACGAATACCAACTTTTTCATGATAATAGTTTGCTTTACCGTTACTTCTAACACACGTCGTTAACGTATATAAATTAGGCGTTTGTGGCTGCCATAATTGAGCATCTTCCACAGTCGCTTCAAAGTTCAAATTAACTATTGCTCCTATTGTTAAAACAACTTCTTTTTTTCCAACAATTGCAGTATTTCCTTGTGCATCTGTTAAAGTTTGCTTTACCTCTGCCGTCGTTTTTTCCCCAGTGAAATTGCTTACTGCTATTTTTGTTTTAATCATAGCATCATTTCCATGCAAACGCGTTGTTTCAAAAGTAACGCCATAACGATCTACCATCACAGGATTGTGAGTGACAATAGTGACAGGCCGAGAGATACCACTACCGTTGTACCAACGAGAGTCTGCTATATCTGTGTGATCAACTCTAACTGCAATCACAATTTCATCATTTGTGTTGTATTGCAAAATCTCAGTTAAATCAAATTGAAATGAGCTGTATCCCGATGCCCAATTTCCAACATGATAACCATTTACCCAGACTTGGCAGTTTTTATAAACACCGTCAAAACGCAATTGCACAATCTTATTGGTAAACGCCCCAATTTCTGTTGTCGTAATATAAGCGCGATACCAACCAATTCCGCCTGGTAAATAACCTGTACCACTAGAAGCATCTTTCGTAAAGTCCTGAGTAATACTCCAGTCGTGGGGCACCGTAACTTTTTGCCAATTTTCATCATTAAAATCTTTTTGCCAAGCGATCTCGTTGTCACCTAAATAAAAACGCCAATCGCTAATGAGATATTTTTCCATTTACATTGTCCTCCATTAGTAAAATCGCCAAATGTTTTATTACTTACAGTTATTTCATAAAATATTTGCTAGATTTAGCAAACTACTCTTTTTTATAGCAGCCTGTTAGTTTAAAAAAGGGTAGAACCATTGTGCTGTTCTACCCAAACTAAGAAAAAATCTCAGCAATTATTTGTTTAATTCTCCTAGAACAAAGTCCACAGCCCCTTTTGGATCGCGGGTTAAATTAATATATTGTGCGCCTTTTGTTGCTATTAACTTAATACCTAGTTTATCAGTATCTGTTTTAATATCTTCATAGTAGCTGTTTACTTGTGGTGCTAAAACGATAACATCATAATTGTTCATAATATCATAATGAGACCCATACGATCCCGCTGCAGCGTTAATGTGATTTCCTGTTTCTGCAGCTCCTTTTTTCAAGGCATTAGCTAACATTGCACTCGTTCCTGCTCCTGCACATAAAACTAAAACATTTAAATCTTCATCATAACCTTTACCACTAGCATTGGTACTAACAGCTGGCTCTGTTTCAACAATAACTGTCTCATTGCCATCAACAACTGCCGCCGCACTGGCTGTGTTTAATTCCGGTGCAATTGTTTCTACTTCATCAATTTCTTCTACACGTTTTGCTTCTTGTTCAACCAACACTTTATCGTAAGCTTTACAAAATGGTAGATAAATGAAGAAGTCTACTACTAATAATGTTGCAGCTAATACAAATGAAATAGGTTGGAAATTAGTTGATAGTACTGTTCCTATTGGTCCAGGTGTCGCCCATGGTAAAACATACATGAAACCATTCATGCCTAAAATATCAATAAACAACTTACCAATAATAACATTCGCAACTGGTGCGATACAAAACGGGATTAAGAAATAAGGATTCAAAATAATAGGCGCAGCAAAAAGTAATGGTTCATTAACCGCAAACATGACTGGAATAATGGAAGCTTTCCCCACTGCTTTTAATTGTTTAGAGCGCATTAACAAAATGAAGATAATTGGTACGATAAAGGTTGCTCCTGTCCCACCTAATTCTCCAATAAAATTACCAAAGTTCTCAGTTAGTGAATGAAATGGATGTTCGCCATTTTGGAATAATTTCAAATTTTCTTCTGTATTTCCGTATAAAGCTGAAGATAAGCCCGGTTTTACAACTGATGGGCCGTGAACACCGACAAACCAAAACATTGGAATTAAAAACCAAATCAAGGCCATACCTGGATACGACTCCGCTGCTGAAAAAAGCGGTGATAGTAATTTGGAAAACATTTCGCCAAATGGAGCAGCAATAAAATACCGGGAAATCAAATCGATAATAGCACAACTCAAAACTGAAAATGAAAATGGGAAAACATCGCGGAAGTTTTGTGAAATACTCCCTGGTACTTCTGGTGGCATTTTGATTGTAATATCACGTTTAATACAAAATTTATACATATTAACGGTAATGAAAGCTGCTACAAAAGCAGATAATAATCCTTTTGTCCCCATATAATCGGAAACAAAAGCACCGTCTGTTTTATTTACAGCAAGTAAAAGCATGCCACAAATTGAAGCTAACATAACAGAAGTCTCGTTAATCACTTTACCGTCAGGCATTTTACGGTTCATAGATCCAGCTAAACAACGTGCTGTTGTCCCTGCAACTAACATCCCTACTAGTCCCATTGTAAAGTCATAAATTTTCCATAACCAAGTTTCAAAATCTGCAGGTAGTGTAATTCCAAAAATTGGTGGAATTGCTGCTATTAAAATAAAAATACTTGAAAATAAGATAACAGGCATTGCCGCTAAAAAACCATCTTTAATTGCTGATAAGTAAATATTTCTCGAAATTTTTTGAAAAGTTGCTTGGTGCTTTTCAATTTGTTTAATGATGGCGTTCATTTCATTTCCTCCCTATCCTTCTTTTATTTGTTATATTTTTCTTTGTATAAGTCAACAAAATTTTCTGTTAATTCTTTTAACAAAATCGTTGTCATCAAATGATCTTGCCCATGCACGAAAATAAACCCAATATCTAAGTTTTCACCTTCTGCTTCAGCAGCTAAGCATTTAGTTTGGGCATTGTGAGCCAAGTTCAAATTTTCTTCGGCATCAGCCATTAGGGACGCAACATTTTCAAAATTGCCAGCACGAGCTTCTTTAATAATTGTTAACAAGCTACTACGGGCATCACCAGCATAAGCGACAATTTCAAAGCCCAGCATTTGTAGTTCTTCTTTATTCATCTCTTCCACTCCGTTTTTTCAATATTCTGAATTCATTTTTGATACAATCTTTTTTGCATAAACTAGCGTCTAAATAATAACTTTATTTTCGCTGACAAATTTATACCAATAAGCAGATTCTTTTGGATAACGTTTTTGAGTCTCAAAGTCTACATAGAATAAACCGTATCGTTTGTTGTAACCATTTGCCCAAGAGAACACATCCATTAAAGACCAAATGAAGTACCCTTTAACATCTACACCAGCATCAATGGCTTTTGAAATAGAATTAAAATTCCCACGTAAATATTCAATTCGAGGTTCATCCATAATCACACCATCATTGAAATTATCTTTGAACCCTAAACCATTTTCAGTAATATAGATTTTTCCATAATTGGGATAGTCCGCTTTTATTCGAACTAATAAATCATATAAACCTTCTGGATATATCGCCCAGTCCCAATCATTTTTAGGGATATCATCTCGTTGAATCCGCTCTCCGATTCCTTTAATCCGATAAAAACTGGTTCCTTTTTCACCAGTACCGTTAAAACCGATTGCACTTTCTTTGTCATAATGCTGTACCCAATGACTTTGATAGTTATTAATTCCCAAAAAATCTGTTTGTGTTGCTGCTTTTTCCATTGCGATAAAATCTGATTCTGCAAACTCAACTTGTGTATCATTAGCAGCTAATATTTCGTTTACCAGTGCCATTGTTTTGTCAGAGTAACGTCCTTTGTAAGTGGCATCAAGTAAAAAAGCGATTGATAATGCATCATCTTTAGCAGCAGCATGAATATCTTCTTTGGCTTGGGAATAAGGATATTTAGGTTCTAGCGAGTGCACTACTCCGATTTCGCCCGAGTAATTGCCTTCTTTGAAAATATTTACAGCACGCGCATGAGCCCACATCATATTATGCAAACAAGTGACAACTTTTTTTAAATCAAATTTTATTTCTGGTGGGAAGATTCCTGTTAAATACTGATTAGTCGCAACAGGATAAATTTCATTAAACGTGCTCCAGTAATGA
The DNA here is from genome assembly GCF_011397115.1 of Enterococcus saigonensis. NCBI lineage: Bacteria > Bacillati > Bacillota > Bacilli > Lactobacillales > Enterococcaceae > Enterococcus > Enterococcus saigonensis. Next base: position 2,037,498 of record NZ_AP022822.1, read on the forward strand.
ACTTCTTTAAACTCTTCAAAACAAAACTTGGCATAATTGACAAAGTGTTCAACATTTTCTCGATTTAAAAAGTCACCATTGTCAAATAATGTTTTAGGTGTATCAAAATGATGGATGGTAACAAAAGGGATGACTCCTTGTTTTTTGCACTCCGCAAAAACACGATGATAATAATCCACTCCAGCTTGATTGACCTCACCATAACCATTAGGGAAAATTCGGCTCCAAGCGATGGACATTCGCAAGCTATCAATCTTGAATTTACGACACAATTTTAAATCAACAGGATATTGATGATAAAAATCACTGGCAGGTTCTGCGGTATACCTACCTTTTTCTTCTAACCACGTATCCCAAGCAACTAGTCCTTTACCGTCCAATTTTGTTGCACCTTCTGCTTGATATGCAGCGGTTGCACCACCCATGATAAAATCTTTTGGTAGGGTTCTCATTTCTTTCATCACTAAACCTTCTTTCATAGTAGTCGTTGAATATGAATTGCCAGATACACTCGTTCGCTATCACTTAATTTACGTCCAGCATAATCGCTGATTAATTGATAAATTTCATTACCAATTTCATAAGCGCAAGGATAATCTGTTTTGATATTTGTTTCCAAATTTTTAGAAAAGATGACTTGTTCTTCTGGCTGATCGAGTCTGTCTGCAAAATAGTTCAAATGAATCATTAAGCGATCATAAAAATTTTTATTTTCTTCTGTTCGTACAATACCTTTTTTTAATAATATTTTTTCTACCAATTTAATAATATCTTGACGCGGATCAAAAACCTCATCTATCTGTGGTTCGCCTTCTCGTTTTGCATTAATAAAGTGAAGAGCAATCCGGCCAATTTCATCATCAGGAAAGTGCGCATTTAGTCGTTCATCAATGATGGCAACCGCCATTTTACCAATTGCATACTCTATCGGATATTCTTTACTCATATCCGGTAAGCGACTAATTTCGTAATTCCCTTTCTGCTGATTCTGATAGCTCCAATAAATATGGTCTGTTAAAGTCACATAGATATATTCTTGAACTGGGTAATTAAACTTACGAATTGCCGCATCGATTACCTCATAACCGGTAGTAATAAAATTTAAAGGTAGATCTTTTAACAGTGAAGAAAAATTTTGCTGAGACTCTTTATTACGCAACATGAAAAGCTTACTAATATCTTCTTTTTTTAGTAAATCGCCTTTTTTCTTTTGGAAGACAATTCCTTTTCCCATTGCAATGGCCTGCTCATCGTTTTCTATTCGAATAATGGCGACATTATTATTTAATACTTGAATAATGCGATACATTCTCTTCCTCCTAACTACCAATAAAAAAACCGCAAATGATAGGATTATCATACCATGTAAAGACACTGGTACTCACCTAGCATTCGCGGTTTTTGCCTAATCGAATAGTAACAATCCACTACATATTAACTTCACAAGTATCGTAACACAAAACCAAACACTTGTAAACCCTTTCTAACATATTCCGTCGTATTTATTTCAAAAAAACACTTTTAACAAACATATTCAAACATCACAATTAGAAAATAGTTTTTTTATCAGTGAATAATCTTTATCACATCAACGATTTTATTCCAATGCACAAAAAATATGTACATTGAATAACACAGTAAGCCAACCAAAAAAAAACGCTTATTGTCTCTATTTTTTATCATTTTACGAAATTTTACTTTCCCTTAAAGAAATTTGCTTACTATTACATTCTTTCTAAACAAACTGCTATACTAATGGCGTAGAGACAGGAGGAATTGATATGATTCGAATTGAAACCAGTCAAACAGAAATAATTGAACCCTTATTGAGTGAAGTTTTTGCTGCGCAATATAAAGAACAGTTTCATGATGAACTACCAAAAAAACTTGAAAAATTAGCTATTGCAGCAACCTTAACAGATGAATTAGTCGGCGGGCTAATTGCGAAGCAAGATTTTGAAAACCTTCACGTTAGTTTATTAGCTGTTAAACCAGAATTTCAAAATCAAGGAATTGGCTCTCGCCTTTTACAAGCCCTAAGTGATTGGGCCCAAGAAGAAGGCGTAATTAACCTGACTTTAACGACAAAGAGTTATCAAGCAGTAGCGTTTTATCAAAAAAACGGCTTTTCTATTTTTGGTGAACTCCCTGACACACCAATGCGCGGTATTACCAAATACTACTTATACAAACGAATTACAAAATAAATTTTTGCTTTTGATTGAAAAGATAGTGAGCGGGACAATTTCCTAGTTGTGATAAAAGACAAAAAGAAGTTTTGTAATCCAAAAGGACACAAAACTTCTTTTATTTGTATGAGAGATATACGTTTATTCCGCCTTTTTCACGGGACAACTCGTTTTACAGTCTTGACAACTACTACCTTTTTTTACTTGACGATAAACCACAAAAGCAGCTGCACCAAAAATCAAAATACTTAAAATTATTGTCGCCACCATTTATTTCACTTCTCCTTTTAACTGATGCATTGTAATAACAGTATTTTTAGGTTGCGGCGTCTTACGAATTAATAAGAAAATCCCATAAGTTAGAACAGCCACAGCTATCAACGTAGCAATATTTAGCGCACCGCCTTCAAAGATAACATGACCAAATTGATAGACTACAAAACTTACTGCATACGCTAAACCACATTGATATCCCACTGCAATCCACGTCCATTTTGCATCCCCCATTTCCCGATGAATCGCTCCAATTGCAGCAAAACAAGGCGCACATAATAAATTGAACACGAGAAATGAGTAAGCTGCGACTGGTGTGAAAGCTGCCTGCAAGGGACCCCAAATTTCAGCTCCATTTTCAGAAACTTCATCTAAATGACTAAATAAAATTCCAAATGTATTGATGACATTTTCCTTAGCAATAAGTCCGGTAATCGTTGCAACCGCTCCTTGCCAATTTCCCCAGCCTAACGGTGCAAACAACGGTGCAATCACACGCCCCAAATGCGCCAAAATACTTTGATCGCCACTAACCGCTTTTAAGGTAAAGCTATAATTGGACATAAACCACAAAATAATACTAGAAACAAAAATAATAGTCCCGGCTTTTTTAATAAAAGAAAAGCCACGATCAAAAGTTTGGCGGAACACATTTTTTACTTGTGGCAAGTGATAAGCTGGTAACTCCATAATAAACGGTGCCGGATCACCGGCAAATAAACGCGTCTTTTTCAATGCAATACCGGATAAAACAATTGCGGTCACCCCAATAAAGTATGCTGACGGGGCCACCCAACTTGCTTGTGGAAAAAACGCACCCGCAACAAGCGCGATAATTGGTAACTTGGCTGAACACGGCATAAACGTTGTTACCATAACCGTCATACGGCGATCTTTTTCATTTTCAATGGTACGACTGGCCATAACTCCTGGTACACCACAACCTGTTGCAATCAACATGGGAATAAAAGATTTACCAGATAACCCAAACTTGCGAAACAAACGATCCATTACAAAAGCAATTCGAGCCATATAACCACAATCTTCTAACAGCGATAAACAGAAAAAAAGAACCAATAATTGTGGTACAAAACCTAATACGGCTCCAACACCTGCAATAATTCCATTTAAAATTAAATCTTGCATCCAAGCGGCAACATGCCATGCTGCTAGCTGTGTCGTGACAAAATCAGGTACGACGGTTCCAAATAAGACATCATTTACCCAATCAGTGCCCATCACACCAATTGTCTGAATCGCTAAGTAATAAATTCCCCACATAACAAAACCAAAAATTGGGATTGCTAAAAAACGATTGGTAACAATTTGATCAATTTTATCACTAATCGTTAACCGTAATTCCTTTTCACTAATCGTACACAACGCCATCAAGCGGGAGATAAACTCATATCGTTCGTTAACTAAAATAGCATCACTTGTATCATCAAATATTTTTTCCGTGATGGCGATAATTTCATTAATCTCTTTGCGCTGAATTTTACTTAAATCTAAATTTTCTGTTGCCAATTCATCTTTTTCAAACAGTTTAGTCGCATAAAAACGTGCTTGTTTTGGTGGGACGGTATTGCCTAAAACATCAATTATTTCACTTAAGGCGGCCTCTAAGCGCTCATCGTAAGTGGGGTAGATCGCCTCTGGAGGAAATGTCTTTGCTATTTGGCTACTCTTATGAATTAACTCTTGCAAACCTTGTTTTTTTAAAGCACTCATGCTAACTACCGGTATACCCAAGCCATAAGCTAATTTATCTAAATTAATAGTTTTGCCACTTTTTCTGATTAAATCCATCATATTCAAGCCCACAACTACTGGAATTCCAGTTTCCATTAATTGCGTGGTCAAGTACAAATTTCGTTCTAAATTAGTCGCATCCACAATGTTGATAATCGCATTGGGTGAACCTGTTAATAAGTAATCTCTTGCGACAATTTCTTCTGGTGTATATGGTGATAAGGAATAAATCCCAGGTAAATCCTGAATCGTAATATTTTTTTGTTTTTTTAGGTTACCGGATTTGCGTTCAACCGTCACACCCGGCCAGTTTCCCACAGATTGCATGGAACCAGTTAATTGGTTAAAGGTACTTGTTTTCCCGCTATTAGGATTTCCTGCTAGAGCAAACTGCAAACATTCCACACTATCCCTCCTCGCTTAAGGCCACTAAGATATATTCTGCTTCACTTTTTCTCAAAGATAATTCATATCCTCGCAAATTAATTTCAATCGGATCACCTAATGGAGCTAATTTACGTACGGTTATTAATACATTTTTGGTTAATCCCATATCCATTAACCGTCGTTTGACAGCCCCTTCACCAAAAATTTTAATTACCTTGCCTTTATCTCCTACTCCTAGTTGATCCAAAGATAATATTTCTCTTTTTTCAGTAGCCGGTTCTACTAAAATTGCTTCTAATAAACTTTGGTCTAATGCAAGACGCGCATTTTGAACTAGAACAATGCCATCTTGTCCTTTACTTTTCAATAAAACAACTTGACTGCCGGGCAACAAACCTAAGTTTTGCAGATGTTTTTGCACTTCTACTGAGGCAGTTACTTCTTTCACAACGAAAGGTTGATTTGCCTTTACTTCTGCTAATTTTTTCATGAATACTCCTTTACTGACAGGAATTAATTGCGATTGATAATTATTCTCATTTAGAATAAAGTCTACCGGTAGTAAAGTCAATGAAATTTAAAATATTGTAATATATTTCACATATTAATAATTATTCTAATTTAGACCTAGACCATTTTATTTTATTGTCATGAAAACAGAAAAGAAAACTTGTCCTTGTGCTATCTTTACCTCCTACCCATCTCAAAACCACAATGTATAGTGTGTTTATTATTACAAAACACAATATCTAGTGTTTTTCGTTTGACTTTTTGATTTACTTCTCTATACTGAGAATATAAAGAAATTGAAGGAGGCAGTATTATGACAATTACATTATTTTCGAAAAACAACTGTATGCAATGTAAAATGACGAAACGCTTTTTAACTGAAAATCACGTCAGTTTTAACGAAATTAATATAGATGAAGAACCCAATGCATTAAACTTTCTAAAAGAACAAGGTTTCAAAAGTGTGCCGGTAACAACTGCAGGTGAAACAACTATCATCGGTTTTAGACCGGACCAATTACGCAGTCTTGCTTCTTAAGCAATTTTAACCGAGGTTGTATCCTAGGCAAAATAGTAGCAACCAAACTGGCAAGTTTTCTTATAAAGGATAACGAAATATTTCCACCAGTATATGGCCTATTATTTTATTGCAACGGAGACACCTCCTTTTTTTCGCAATTTTTTTATTTTTTGAGTCTAAAAAAGAAAGTTGGTTCTTCCATGAGTTTAAAAGAATTAAAAGATGTTAGTTACTACAAACTAAATAATGAAATTAACCGTCCAGTTAATGGCCAAATTCCATTAAATAAAGACCAAGAAGCTCTACAAGCTTTTTTTAACGAAAATGTGCTACCAAATACCAAACAATTTGCTACATTTAATGAAAAGCTGGACTACCTTGTAGCGCATGACTATTTGGAAGCAGCGTTTCTAGCTAAATATTCCGCTGAATTTCTGACAACACTATATGACTTTTTATTAGCCCAACAGTTCACCTTCAAATCCTTTATGGCAGCCTATAAATTTTATTCACAATACGCCTTAAAAACGAATGATGGTGCTTTTTATTTAGAAAATTATGAAGATCGCGTAGCTATTAATGCCTTGTATTTCGCAGATGGTGATGAAGAATTGGCATTAACTTTAGCGGATGAAATGATTCATCAACGCTACCAACCAGCGACTCCTTCTTTTTTAAACGCTGGACGCAAACGTCGTGGTGAATTAGTTTCTTGTTTTTTAATTCAAGTTACTGACGATATGAATTCCATTGGTCGTGGCTTAAATTCTGCATTGCAACTCTCACGCATTGGCGGTGGTGTTGGCATTACATTATCAAACTTGCGCGAAGCAGGAGCTCCAATTAAAGGTTATGAAGGAGCGGCAAGTGGTGTCATGCCAGTTATGAAATTATTCGAAGATTCTTTTAGTTATTCTAATCAACTCGGTCAACGTCAAGGTGCAGGAGTCGTTTATTTAAATGTATTCCATCCAGACATCATGGCCTTTTTATCTGCTAAAAAAGAAAATGCTGATGAAAAAATCCGTGTAAAAACACTATCTTTGGGCGTTTTAGTTCCTGATAAATTTTACGAATTAACTCGTAAAAATGAAGAAATGTATTTATTTAGTCCATATAGCGTAGAAAAAGAATACGGAGTACCTTTTTCTTATGTTGACATTACAAAAGAATACGATAACTTAGTCAAAAACCCTAATATTCGCAAACAAAAAATTAAAGCGCGGGAGTTGGAAAACGAGATTTCTAAATTACAACAAGAATCTGGTTATCCTTATATTGTCAATATAGATACAGCCAATCGTGAAAACCCTATTGATGGCAAAATTATCATGAGTAATTTGTGTTCAGAAGTATTGCAAGTCCAAACTCCTTCTGTTTTAAATGGACGGCAAGAATATGAAGTCTTGGGCACTGACATCTCTTGTAATTTGGGATCAACAAATATCGTCAACTTAATGGCAAGTCCTGATTTTGGTAAATCTGTCCGGGCAATGACTCGCGCCTTAACCTATGTAACAGATAATTCTCATATCGATGTAGTTCCTTCCATTGCTCATGGAAATGAACAAGCCCACACGATTGGATTAGGTGGTATGGGACTACACACTTTCTTTGCCAAAAATCACTTAGTGTACGGTTCGAAAGAATCTGTTGAATTTACCGATATTTATTTCATGCTATTAAACTACTGGACGTTAGTTGAAAGTAATCAAATTGCCAAAGAACGTCAGCAATCGTTTCATAATTTTGAAAAATCAACTTATGCTGATGGCAGTTACTTTGACAAATATATTGCCGAAAATCATTTACCACAATCAGCCAAAGTCAAAGAATTATTCGCTGGTATTTTCATTCCAACAGGTGAAGATTGGGCCAAATTAAAGGCAGCCATTCAAAAAGATGGTTTGTACCATCAAAATCGATTGGCAGTAGCACCAAATGGTTCTATCTCTTATATTAATGATACCAGTGCTAGTCTACATCCAATTACGCGAATGATTGAAGAACGCCAAGAAAAGAAAATCGGTAAAATTTACTATCCAGCACCTTACCTTTCAAATGAAACATTACCTTATTACACATCTGCATATGACATGGACATGCGTAAAGTCATCGACGTCTATGCTGCAGCCCAACAACATATTGATCAAGGGATGAGCTTAACACTGTTTATGCGTTCTGACATTCCAAAAGGACTTTATGAATGGAAAACGGCTACGACTAAACAAACTACTCGCGATTTGAATATTTTACGTCACTACGCTTTTCATAAAGGCATCAAATCCATTTATTACGTCCGAACCTTTACTGATGATGCAGAGGAAATTGGGAGCAATCAATGTGAAAGTTGTGTCATTTAATCTCTCGCTTATAATGAAAAAATGTTTAGCTTCTTTAACGGCGTGTTAAGGAAGCTAATTAATTGGAATTAGGAGGCAAATCATGGCAACTTATTATGAAGCCATTAATTGGAATGAAATTGAAGATATTATTGATAAATCTACTTGGGAAAAACTTACCGAACAATTTTGGTTGGATACCCGGATCCCCTTATCAAATGACTTGGATGACTGGCGGACATTGTCAGAACTTGAAAAACAAACCGTAGGGCACGTCTTTGGTGGTCTTACCTTACTAGACACCGTTCAATCTGAAAGTGGCATGGATCAATTACGTAAAGACGTTCGTACGCCCCATGAAGAAGCAGTGCTAAACAATATTCAGTTTATGGAATCTGTGCATGCAAAAAGTTATTCATCCATTTTTTCGACATTAAATACAAAATCTGAAATTGATGAAATCTTTGAATGGACTAACACCAATTCATATTTACAAAAGAAAGCTGAACGAATTAATGAAATTTACAAAAACGGCACACCATTAGAAAAGAAAATTGCGAGTGTCTTTTTGGAAACATTTCTATTTTATTCTGGCTTTTATACACCTTTGTATTACTTAGGAAACAACAAATTAGCCAATGTTGCTGAAATCATTAAATTAATCATTCGCGATGAATCCGTTCACGGAACTTATATCGGCTATAAATTTCAACTAGGTTTTAATGAACTGGATGAAACGAAACAAGAAGAATTGAAAAACTGGATGTATGATTTATTATACGAATTATATGAAAATGAAGAACGTTATACAGAAGAATTATATGATGAAATTGGCTGGACCGAGGAAGTAAAAACTTTTTTACGTTACAATGCCAATAAAGCTTTAATGAATTTAGGGCAAGATCCCCTCTTTCCTGATACTGCTGATGACGTAAATCCAATTGTCATGAATGGAATTTCAACTGGAACAAGTAACCACGACTTCTTCTCTCAAGTTGGCAATGGTTATCTGTTAGGTCAAGTTGAAGCAATGGAAGATGATGACTATAATTTTAATTTCTAATTCTTAAAAGAGTACCGCTAAACTTATGACCTAAGTATTTGCTTAAATTTGACGCAAGCACTTAGGAAAAATAGTTTAGCGTTTTTTTCGTGCTTCACTAAAAAATATCTACAGACTTATCTGACAAATTGAGTTTACTGGGAACTTGCGCAGCAATTGGTGGAAGCTTTTTGGCGGTTTGTTAATCTTAGTTTTTACCCTATTTATTTAATAAAAAACTTGAGCGTTTGTGCGTAAATTTAAATCCCAGACAGTCAGACAGCAGCAAATTTATCAACCTTTTAATAAAAAAAAGCACTTCATATGGTAAGATTTCGCCACAAAGGAATGTATCTTACTAATAATGAAGTGCTTTATTTAATTAACTTTTTTTATAATTTGCTAGCAGCCGCGTCATCGACGATCACGACCACATCAGCGTGATTTTGTAGAGCAGAAGCGGGTAAGTCAGGTGTAACCGGACCATTTACCATGCCGGCAATTGCATCTGCTTTATCTTCTCCATAGGCCATCAAAATCATTTTTTTACCTTGTAAAATAGAACCAATCCCCATTGAAACAGCTTTTGTTGGTACATCTTCCACTTTATCGAAGAAACGTTTATTTGCTTCAATCGTTGATTCTGTTAAATCAACCACAGAAGTTTGGCTGTCTAATGGTGTACCGGGTTCGTTAAACCCAATATGACCGTTGCGACCAATTCCTAGAATTTGGATATCAATTGGATGGGTGGCAATTACGTCATCGTAACGTTTGCATTCAGCCGCTAAGTCTTCTGCTTTTCCATTTGGAACAAAAGTTTCTTTAAATGGTTTTTGATTAAATAAATTTTCGTTCATGAAATAGCGATAACTTTGCTTATCTTCTCCACCTAACCCAACGTATTCATCCAAATTAATAGAAGTCATTTCTGAAAAATCTAAATCACTTGCTATCATTTCTTGGTACAATGTGATCGGTGTACTCCCGGTCGCTAGACCTAATGTATGAATACCATCTTTCATGGCTTGTTGAATAATTTCAAAGGCTCTTTTTCCGCCAGCAGCGGCATCTTTTACGCGGATAATTTCCATTTCGATAACCTCTTTCTACGCTTGTTTGGTATAGCCCAATTATAGCATCAATTTTTTATGCAGGCAACAAAAGTCTAGACCAAATCCCACCTTTTTTAAGAAATACTCAAACATTATTAGTTCAAAATTTTTCCTTCGCAAAAAGCACCTTGCTTTAGGACAAAAAATATTAGCTATGGAATCAAATTTATAAGTAAAAAACATAACAATTTTCTTGTAAATCTTCATTAAAATACAAAAAAACTTACAGATCATAACAACCTGTAAGTCAAAATTTATTATTTTTTATCTTTCTTATCAAATAATTTATTGATTTCGCCAGCTACATCATCTTTTAAATCTTCAGCTTTTTCTTTAATTTTACCGGCTTCTTGTTGTAGCTTACCTTTTAATTCTTGTGAATCATCACCTGTTGCTTTACCTGCTGTTTCATTTACTTTACCTTTAACTTGATCTTTATCCATTGATATAGCCTCCTTATTCTTTACTACTCTTCAAGTGTAGCAAAAATATGGTCAACTGCCCAATGAAAGAGCTTCATATGTGTCAAATTATAAATTAAATTATTTAAAATTCGAATTATTTTCAAGCGTATAATTATTTGTCTTTTGCCATGGACTCTTTTTGGTAAGCAAGGTGAACCTTTCATCTGTCACTTTTTTAATTTGAATTTTCAAATTGCCCGTAGTCGATTTCAGAACGTATTTTCCACCTTTCATCGCCTCAATTTGAATGATACCCGCTTCATCACTGGTTGCCTCTAACGGTTTACCGTCACGGTTAATTTGATGCTTTCCTTTGCGATCATAAACCGCAAAAGTCATTCCCGTTATCGGGTTTTGATCTTGCAAGATAGAAAATTTCAATAAATAGCGCTTTTTGGCAATGGCTAATGTTTTGGCATGCTTAATAACTGCGGCGACTAAAAGTGCGATAAGTAATAATCCTCCGACCACAATTCCAATAATTCGCAACAATTGATAGTGGTCAGCTTTTTTCAGCTCAGCTGCCATTTTAGGCACATAGGCAATGCGATGTCCCCGCACTAATAACCGGTGACTGTTGATCATATAAGGCGTACAGGTCAACAGCGTGACATAGTCCTTGTCCTTTTCAATCTGCAAGTAATCCGTGTTCGTCGGTTCTACTACTTTTATTTGATCCACTTCATAAGCATGGATTTCTTTATTAATCTCAATAAAGAATTGATCCCCATTTTTTAATTCCGGTAAATCCGTGAATAACTTCGCTTCTGGTAACCCCCGATGTCCAGAAATGACAGCATGGGTACTTTTGCCGCCCGTTGGATAAGAAGTCCCTTCCAATAGCGAAGTTCCCTTTGCTAAAAATAAATCATTCGTTGTATCAAAAATTGGCAGTTTAATTTTTATCTTAGGAATATTAATGACACCAATCGTATGGGTTTGATAATAATCTTTGGGTGGATTTTTCGGCACCTTTTTCTTCTTTGTCGCATCAGACCAAGGATCAGCGCCAGGATTACTACCTTTTTCTGCCAATTCCTTATTTTTTTGCTCCATCTTTTCTTGTGCCGCTTGCATCGCCTCTTCATTCTCGGCATTTGCTTTGGCTTGATAATAATTGATAATCTGCTGATCCAAAAAAGTATTCAGCGTGTCACTGATAAAAGGATAAGACAGCGCCCCAATCCCAAAAATCAGCAACAAAACCATCAAAATATCCAAAAATGTTCTTTTTTTCGTTGTCCTCTTCGCTGCTTTTTTCATGAGACGCTCCTTATAGCAAAATCAGGACAGAAACCACCACGGCTTCTGTCCCAGTTCAGTTCGTTTACGCTTCCGTTTGTTTACGTCCGCGTGTGAAGTAGAATACCGCACCCGCTACCGCGATTGTCCCAATTGCGATGAAAGCGTAGATCCCTTTACCACCAGTGGAAGGGAGTACACCAGATTGTGTGTTTGGAACGTCTAAGATTTCTTTCTCATTACTATAACTTGTTTCAGATACCTCAAAACTAAAGGTAGGATCACTTGGTAAATGATAACCAACAGGTGCTTTCGTTTCAACCAAAGTATACTGTCCAGTTGCTAGACCTCTTACTTCAAAGGAACCATCTGTTCCTGAAGTGATTGTTGAATTTTCAGTAGCCTTATCAACCCAGCCTACGAAGTTACTATATTCATCAAACTCAGCAAATTTATCCTTAGAATTTTTTACGACAAAGTTTGCACCTTTAAGTGTCTTCTCCGTATTCGCATCTTTTTTGACAAACTTTTTACCATAAGATTTCACAATAACTTTAGTGGAAGTTTCAGGGTGGAAATTATTATCAAATGTAATATCATTGGTGATATCTGTTTGTAGATCTGCACCCGGTATGACAGACATTTTATAAGTCACTTCAATTGTTTTACCAGCATTCGCTTTAATAGTTGCTTTATCTGGCTCACTATTAAAAAACGAAAGCCTAAATCCGTTTCCTTCTTTAACTGCTTTAGTTTCTAAAGCAGTGTCATTTAATTTAGCGATTACAGTATCCGTCTTTACATTTAAGTCATCATCTGGTCTATCAACTAAATCAAATTTAGTATACTCAGAAATAGAAATATCATCTGGAATTGTTAATTTTGCTGTATAATTTAGCACTTGTGTATAATCAACATCAATATCATCTACTGATTTTTCAGGAGTTGGTGTAGCATAGTTATAAGCAGAGGCAGGCGCTCCCTCAGCTGGTGAACCATCAGCATTATAATAATCATAGCCAACACTTAATGTGCCACTATTATCTACAACAGTAGCTGTCACAATTGATGTTGCATTCTTGCTAGCATGATAAGTACCACTATCGTCTGTTACTGTGATACCATTTTCATCTGCATATTCTTCAAAAGTATACGTTCCTGGTGAAAGGTTGTAGCCATCTGTACTAACCACACCTTCATCATTCGAAACAAAGATTTTAGCTTTCGATACATCTGAGAATGAAGGAAATCCATTGCTATCGTGTTGTTCTTGAAGATAACTGCCGTTACTATCTTTCAAACGGAATTTAGCTCCAGCTAATGGTTTATTTTTTCCATCTTTAACCCCATATTTAGTAAAAGATAGTTCTTTACCGTAAACCTCATTTTTAGGATACAAATGAACGGTTTCTTTTTTAGTAGTACCATCTTCGTTGTATACAGGCAACGCTAAAACCATATTTGCCGATTTCGCTTGATTTACGTTACTTGGGGCATAATTTTCAACAATTAAATAAATAGCATCTTGTTTTTTACTATTGATTGTATATTCTGATTTCAGTGGTAAATCTGCAAAAGCTTCTCCTCTATCATCAGTTACAGAAAATTCTTTCATGAATTCCAAACCACTGATATCCTTGATATTCGTTGTTTGAAGTTTTGCATACGCATCCTCGGCATTTAGTTTGGGAACTGTTTCATTTCCATTTCTTAGTTCATAATACTGCTTAGTCACATCATAAGCGACAAACTTAACTCCCTTTAATGGTTTCGAGTCGCTAGGTAAGTTAGTTATTGGATCACCTGTATTATCGATATTTTCAGAAGGCAAACTTGTGTATTGTAATTTATGCAATACAACAGTTTGAGTGTCATCTGTTGTACTTGTTTCATCCGCTTTCGCCACTTGGCTTGAGCCTAATCCCAATGGTAATAGTAGCGCTAGTGTAGCTAATGCGCCAAATAGTTTTGTCTTGATTTTCATCTTCTTGAACCCCTTTTTATTCTTCATTTTTTTCCTTTTTATTGCGAATATACGCAATTACGACACCAAAAAGTATAAATACACCTAACCAAATCAACTTGCTGTTAAAGACATCATTTGTTTTTGGAAAAATACCCGTATGTGGTTTTTTCGTTTTCGGAATTTTTCTGCGTTCTTGAGTATTGACAACCTTAAGTACACCGGCTTTTTGATTGTAACTTGTCTCACTTACTTTGAAGAAAATTTTTTCTTTGCTTCGCACATAACCAGTTGGTGCTTTAATTTCTTCTAATTGGTACGTACCGTAAGCAAGTCCGCGAATTTCAAATTGGCCGTTTTTATCGGAAATTAATTTCACTACATTGTGATTAGTTACATCATTTGTCCAAGTAAAACCGTTTTTTTCCTGATTCAAGTAATTACCTTTTCTGTTTAATACCACAAATTCTGCATTAGCTAACTTTTTACTGCTATCGAGTGCATCAACTTTCACAAAACGTTTTCCGCCCGTTTTTACATCGACTTCTTTCACAATCTTGTCAAAATCTGTATCCAGAGAAGCTGTATTCACAATTTTGGCATCAACTTTGTCATGGCTCATTAACGTATCTGTATACGTGACCACAATCGTCTTGCCTTCGTAGGGTTCCAATTTCTTCATATCGTTAAAGTTGAGTTCAAAGCCATGTTGCCGAATTGTTTTTTCAAAGAGGGCAGAAATATCTTTCCCATCAATTGTTACAGATAAGGATTCCGGATTAAAATGTAACACTTCGTCTGCTTGGTCAGTGACTTTATAAAACTTGTAATCTGTTAAATCTGCCGGAACCGTCGTAGTAACGGTAAACGAAATTTTATCGCCAAAATTATAATTTGCCTTGCCGTCTGTCACGACTTTTGTGAATCGAGGTGGAATTGTCGTTTTCCGCTCATTTTTTGGATACAAATGAATTTTACTCATGACTTTATCACCGTCATAAATTGGTAATACCACCACTAGATCTTTGGACTTTTCCTTAATATAATCAGGCGCTTTCGCCTCGTGAAATAGATAAACTGCATCTTTACCATCAGCTTGTGTAGAAGTAGACGATAGTGAAAAAGCTAATGTGCCATCTTCTCCGCCAACATTTTGTGTCACGCCTGTAGCAACTCGCTCTTTATTCGGACCAAGTTTTGCAAGTTGCTCTTGCGCTTGCTCCACCGTCAAACCTTGTTGGCGTAAATCATAGAACTTACGTGAAACATCAAAAACATCAAAGGTTACATTATTTAAGCCGTGATAATTTTTTAACAATTCAGCATGTTGATCGTCAATTTTCCCTGTATTTTTTGTATCCTGTGGTAGCTCTCCTTCTGGAAATGCAATCTTGTGTAACACAACTTGAATTTGAGTCGCCTTATTTTGATTGGCAGGAGTCATCCCCATCAACAAAGGCAAGCATAAAATAATACTGGTAAGGGTAACTAGAATTTTTTTCATTTAAGCTTCCCCCTTACTTTTATTGCGTAAGAAGTAATAACCGCCAGCCACAACGAGAGCCAAAGCTCCAACACCGTAAATTAGCCATACACCCATGCCACCCGTAGCAGGAAGTGGGACTTTAGGTTTGTTTTCGATAGAAAAAGTAATGGTATTATTTTCTTCTTCAGCTCCTAATGAAACGCTAGGTTGAATAGCCGGATATGAAGCGTCTCCTATATAATCAACAGTGACCTTACCAGCTGAATCAATACTTATTTCAAAATAGCCAGTCAATTTGTTATATCCCTCTGGCGCAGTTTCTTCTTTTAAATAGTAGGTTTTACCCGCTTGTAAAGCTGACAATTTTTCATTGAAATTAAAGACTATTTTTCCATCACTATCTGTAGGATTAGACATAACCGTATTTTTAGGATCTACCTTACTATCTGATAAACTAAAAACAGCACCTTTAATTGGCTTTTTAGATACATTATCTATTTTAGTTAAATTAAGATTGAAGGCTTTTAAGTGGTTGGTGATGGTTAAACTTAGCCCATTTTTTGATTGCACCACTCTTTTATCGGTATTTTCAGCAAGTTCAATTTTTTTATCTGGGGTTACTTCAAAGTTAATTAGTAGATTATCTCGGTTATACCCTGCTTGTGCTTTTGTTTCTTTTAATTGATAATTCCCTGGCGTCAAACTTTTAATCGTAACGACACCATTTTTATCTGTTGTTACGTCTGATAGAATCACTTTATTGTCTTTGCTTAAACTAAAGTGTGTGTCAGCTAAAACTTGACCGTTATCCCCTTGCTTTTGTAATTTCAAATTTACTGTATTTAAAGTATTGGTGAATTCAAATAAATTGTCATCTTGCTTAGACTGGACAGTCATTTCATATCCTGGTATTTTTTGTTCGTCTACTGAGTAAGTAAAGTCCTTCCCAACATTATTAAATTGAGGTAGGTAATAATTCTTATTATTCTCATCTTGGACTTGTGTAATATCAGTTTGAGACCAACTATTTTGGCCTTTTTCGCCGCTAAGCTTAAAGTAGCGACCCGCAAATGGATACTCTACTTCATTTGACCCATCTGCCTTACGACTTACGTCAAATAAAATACTAGCTGGACGAAGACCACTATCATTTTTGTCCCCTTCCCACTTTTTCGTAATATTCAATTTAACGCCGGGAGCTTTAACCGACTGAATGGGAAACGGCAAAGTCGTTAGTCGGTCTCCTAAAGGTTGTAACGTAGGTGGAGAAATAGGATTATCAACAAGATAGAAATAATCAGGTTTAAAATCTGGTCGTTCCGTATTGATGCGAACTTGATAGGTAATCGTAGCTGTTTCATCTTTACCTAGTGTTAAATCACCTAAGGTTATTTTTGTTGGTCCCTTAGTAAGCTGATCACTTATACTTTCATTTGCCAAAGATGGTGTCGGTTGAGTCGTCCCACTCTTTGTCTTCACTTCAGTCTTTATAGTTCCTGGCTGATATATAACATTCTCGCTTAGCTGATCCACAATCGTCCCTTTATTGATTGTTTTGTTAATGTCATCTGATACTTTTTGCAGCTTTTGGCTTAGTTCAGCTACTTTGTCTGCAGAAGTATAATAGGCATCGGTATCAGAAGGTGTTGCTAAATTTTTAAGGGTATTGATTGCCTGATTAGGTGTAGATAATGTTGGTACATCGCCGCCTCTATTACGTAATTTAACACCATTAGGATTTGATTCATCTTTTGTTAATTCAATTCCTAAAGTATAGATGGTAGTCCCTTTACTTTGTTCGAGTTTTGCCTGCGATATTGTAGGCCAAATATGATCATTTACAACATCAGTAACTCCACCAACTTGAATCTTATAACTCTGAAACGGAGTTTCCACGTCTTTTTTATCAAAAGGATTGCTACTGTCCCTATCATATAAGTGAAATCCAGGTCCTTTTGCTGGTGCCCCCAAACTAAACATTGTCTTTGTTCCATCGCCAGTTACATGAACTCCTTGAAAGTTATTCAAAATTCCTGGATATTCTTGGACAGGAAAACGTACATAATCCCCAGGTATTGACACAGGAGACGATATATTATCCTTTTGAAGAATAGGAATTTTTTTAGTAGTATCAATCCCCTCAGCAATATATGTTTGAGATGGCGCTCCATCATTTAGTAGTACCATAATCTTGTCGACTCCAGGTCTACCTTTTTCTAAAACTTTTCCGCCAACGATGATACCAGCTTGTAAATTGGTATTCCCCCCCCGACTACCATTTTGCCCTGGAATAGCATTAATTTGATTCTCCAATGTAGTTTTGTCAGAAGTAAGTATCGTTTTTTGATTAGCGTTCGTGTCGAACGTCACCAGTGATATATTTATCGGAGGTGTTGCATATGGTTTATTGTTCTCATCCAAATTTGCCATTAGCATAGA
This sequence comes from Enterococcus saigonensis, assembly GCF_011397115.1. Taxonomy (NCBI): domain Bacteria; kingdom Bacillati; phylum Bacillota; class Bacilli; order Lactobacillales; family Enterococcaceae; genus Enterococcus; species Enterococcus saigonensis. The sequence goes on from NZ_AP022822.1 coordinate 2,055,222, forward strand.
TTCAACAAAAGATTTTGCAGCTAATTTTGCTGCATCAATTCGCTTATTTGAATACATACTGTATGACCTATCAAAAACTAAAACAATATCTAATGGTTTGGGCGGATTATAAGAGTCCCCTTTAACTTTTATAGTTACATCAAATAAGCCTTGCGTATCTGTTTCTTTAATACTTTTATGCAAATACGTATGTGCTGCATACTTATTTCCATTAAGCACAACATCGCCGCCATGATCTTGATAGCAAAGTCCATCTTTGTCTGCATTGTTATCTTTATAACTATAATTGGCAACATTTTTTGATATTTCCACATCAGATAAATTTTGGTTATTTGGATCTGCCACCTTATCGTTAACAAACACCCCTGATGGCGCATTATTTATCAGTTTGTTAGATGGATAGTCATAAGAAATAGTTTTATATTTAGGTTGTGCTCCATTAGAAATTGATGTATCTGTCACCGCGGCACTTCGTGTAATCGTCTGCGGAGTTCCTATTTCTGCGTATTTCTTCTCAGCTTCTTTTTTCGCTGAGTTGAACGTCTCTTCATCCACGTCGCCTAAATTTGTCACATCTTCACTCGTTTCTTCTGCTGTTTCACTAGAAGAAACAGTAGAATTAGAAGTAGTTGAAGATGAAGTAGTTTGTTCTGTTGTAGATTCTGTTTCATTTTCTTTAGCTACAGTAATAGGATATTCTTTAGAAAATACTGTTTCTTCTTTATTTTCTGCGGTATTATCAGTGAACATAATTTTTAAATTTACTCCCTCAACTACTGGTGTTGTAAATTTAATTAAATCATTTTTAATTGTAATAGAAGCTTCTTTTTCCACTACGTGACCGTAATCAGCAGCATTCTGATTTGTTTTCACTTCAAATAAATTGGTTGATTGCTCTTCTTTGACAAGTGTGGGCACAATAGCCGTTTTCTTTGCTACATCTGTCATTGAATAAACCAATCGTGTTGGACCTTTATTGTCATTTTTATGTATGTTGATTTGCCAATCAATGTGGTCTTCTTGGGTTTGATAATAAACAGCTGCCTTTCCATATTCATTATCAAATAATTGTTGTTCAGTCTTATCATCATTGGTTGTTAACGCAATAGCTGTATAGCCATTAGCAAATGACTGCACAAAAGGTAATAAGATAGTAACTAATCCCCAAAAAACAAACCATTTCCTTTTCCATCCTTTTTTTTCCATCGTTTCCACCCCTTTGACTAGTACGATACCCTCATTCTAGGGAGGAAAACACATATTCACAATTTCACAAAAAAATATTTTTTTTTAGAATAATGACAAAACGGCTGTTTTAAAAAAAAGAAAGAAATTATCAGTTATTTTACTAATTCTAATGTAGAAATTGTTCATACAGTATTAGGTTTTTTAATGAAATTCAAAAAGGCAAAACGTTATCTATCATACTTCACAAAACACCATAATTACAATACCTATTTAAAGTATTATTTTGAAGAATTATGAAATTAATTGATAATCTACATTTAAATAAGCTATTTATTTTATAAATACGAAAGAATAAATAACAAATAAATTAATTTATATATTATTTTTTTATTCTGTTTTATCACATCTGCTTAATTATCATCTTCTTCGCTATCATCACTTAATAATTTAAAATGGTTTTACAATTCCAATAATTTAAATGACTATTTCTTTAAATTATGAATTTAGTCCATCAATTTTCAAAAATAAAAAAAGCCGAGATCCTAAAAAGATCCCGGCTTTTAAATAATCATCAATTATTTAACTGTTACAGATGCGCCAACTTCTTCAAGTTTGCCTTTCAATTCTTCAGCTTCTTCTTTAGAAACTGCTTCTTTGATTGGTGCAGGAGCGCCATCAACTAATGCTTTAGCTTCTTTCAAGCCTAAGCCAGTTGCTTCACGAACTGCTTTAATCACTTTAACTTTTTGGTCGCCAGCTGAAGTTAATTCAACAGTAAATTCTGTTTGTTCTTCAGCCGCTGCACCAGCACCAGCTGCAGCTACAGCTACAGGAGCTGCTGCAGATACGCCAAATTCTTCTTCGATAGCTTTAACTAAGTCGTTTAATTCTAAGATTGTCGCGCCTTTTAGCTCTTCGACAATGTTTTCGATATTCAATGCCATGATTGATTTTCCTCCAATTTAAGTTGTGTAATTTTTTTATTTAGATTATGCGGCGCTTAGGCTGCATCTCCATCTTTGCTTTCTGCCACTGCGTTGACAGCGTAAGCCACATTGCGGACTGGCGCTTGTAGTACAGATAGCAACATAGATAGTAGTCCTTCGCGGTTTGGTAATTTTGCCAAAGCTGTGATTTCTTCTAAAGAAGCCACTTTACCTTCGATGATACCGCCTTTTAATTCTAATGCTTTTGCGTCTTTTGAAAATTCATCCATGATTTTCGCTGGTGCAACTACATCGTCGTTACTAAATGCAACGGCAGTAGGACCTGTGAAAACTTCGTCTAAACCTTCTAAGCCGGCTTGTTTTGCAGCGCGAGAAAGAATAGAATTTTTGATAACTTTCATTTCAACGCCTGCTTCACGCAATTGTTTACGTAAGTTGGTTACTTCTTCAACAGTTAATCCACGGTAATCAGCGATTACTACAGATGCAGCTGCATTGAATTTTTCAGCAACTTCGTCAACGATTTGCGCTTTTTTAGCGATTGCTGCTTCACTCACTTGTATTTCACCTCCTGATTTTGATGAACAAGAATTTAAGGCAAAGAAAAAAGCCTCTCCTTGTCACCGTAGACATAGAGGGACTATTGAATGTTCTTCAATAAATGTCCTCGGTAGGAAATTAAGACTTGCGTCACCTACTGTCTTCGGTACAGTTAATTATTAACCTTGACTACCTTACCACAGATAAGGTAGTCAAGTCAACGTTTAAATTACGTTTAATTAAAATGAAGCTTGATCAACATGAACACCAGGGCCAAATGTTGTTGTCACTGAAATGTTTTTGATATATTGACCTTTTGCAGCTGATGGTTTAGCTTTCACTAACACATCATTAATAGTTTTGAAGTTTTCAACTAATTTGTTATCTTCAAATGAAACTTTACCAATTGGTACATGTACATTACCAGCTTTATCAACACGGTAAGTAACTTTACCAGCTTTTACTTCGTTAACAGCTTTTGTAACGTCCATTGTAACAGTACCTGTTTTAGGGTTAGGCATTAAACCTTTAGGACCTAAGACACGACCTAATTTACCAACAGTAGCCATCATATCTGGTGTTGCCACAACTACGTCAAAGTCAAACCATCCACCTTGGATTTTTTGAACCATGTCGTCGTCGCCAACAAAGTCAGCACCAGCTGCTTCTGCTTCTTTTGCTTTTTCGCCTTTAGCAAAAACTAAAACAGTTTGTGTTTTACCAGTACCGTTTGGTAATACAACAGCACCACGAATTTGTTGATCCGCTTTTTTAGGATCAACGTTTAATTTGTATGCTACTTCAACCGTTGCGTCGAATTTTGCGATATTTGTTTCTTTTGCTAATGCAATAGCTTCTTCAACTGAGTAAGCTTTAGTTGTATCAACTTTTTTCAATGCTTCTTGCATTTTTTTGCTTTTTTTAGCCATTTTGTTTCCTCCTTGATGTGGTTATAACGGTAGAACCTCCCACGTGTCTCGTATTTTTCAATAGCGAGTAAACTGAGAAGCTACTTCCTCAGGGTGTAGAATTATTCTACAGTAATCCCCATGCTTCGTGCAGTACCTTCGACCATGCGCATAGCAGCTTCTACGTCAGCAGCGTTTAGGTCAGCCATTTTAGTTTCAGCGATTTCTTTAACTTGATCCCGCGTAACTTTTGCAACTTTTGTTTTGTTTGGTTCGCCTGAACCTTTTTCTACACCGGCAGCTTTTTTCAACAATACTGCAGCTGGTGGTGTTTTTGTGACAAATGTAAATGAACGGTCTTCATATACAGAAATCACAACTGGAATGATTAAACCTGCTTGATCAGCAGTACGGGCATTAAATTCTTTTGTGAAGCCCATGATATTGATACCCGCTTGACCTAGCGCAGGACCTACTGGTGGAGCTGGTGTTGCTTTACCTGCAGGAATTTGCAATTTAACGATTTTTTCAACTTTCTTTGCCACGAGACATACCTCCTTGAGTCCGTGATGTGGTTAATTGGAGATGAATATTTCTCCTCCCACGTACTTGTGTCACTACTTAAAAGTAAAGAACACAATTAAAAAATGCGTGTCGCAAAATAAGCGCGAATTACGCACACTGAAATATTATAACAAAAAATGCAAAGATTGCAACAAAAAAAGATTAACAAACTTAGTCTACTCTCTTGCAATAAGCCAAAATCTTGATAAATAATTTTTCAAATTTCTCAAGATTTTGACTTATTGTCTCTAGAAGTTAGTTTGATAAATTCGATATCTATAACAAATTTATTATCTATCAGCTAATTCACTAGCCGCCTCTGTATCTAAAATGAGTGTCAAATTCGGATGTAACTGTAAAATAGAAGCAGGAACAGCTTCTGTCACTGCGCCAAAGAATGCTTTTTTAACAATCGCAGCTTTCTTCTTTCCGTTAGCAAACATGACGAGCCGCTTTGCCGCCATTACGCTCTTTGGACCCATCGTGTAAAATTCATTGGGGACTTTCCTTAAATCTCCATCTACTTCTGCTGCAAGAGCTTCTTTTGCTGCTTGTGCTTGTGAAATATCAACAGCATAGGTCGTAGCACCAAATTTTGTCCAGCCAGGCATGTTGCCACAAAAATGACCATCTTCACCAATACCCATTAAAATTAAATCTAAGCCACCAGCTTCCTTTAAGCGTGCATCTTGTGTTTGCCAATTGGTTTCGTCTAAAGGATGTAACTGCTCTTTTTTGATATTAGCGGGTGAAAAATACAAATCATTTAAATTACGCATAGTAATGCCATAGCCTTGACTGCCCACAATTGGGATTTCGTCAAAATTATAATAATGAACATTCTCAAAATAAGGTCGCCCTTTTACTTGCGGCACCATAATTTCATAAAGACGTTTAGGCGTATTGCCAGCTGTAATAGCCAAATTGACCCGGTGATCTTCACTCATCAATCCCAATAAAATATTGGCGGTAGTTTGACTCATAGTTTCGTAATCTTTTTCAATAATTAACTTCATTAACACCACTCCTTCATTTTTGAAAACGTTTTATAAATTAATTATAGCGCAAAACAGATATTCCATGTAAATAAATTGTAGTTTCTGATTTTTTTTGCTATTATTGCGCAACTAAGCCGGATTGATATTTCAAAAAACTTATCTTTTTTATAAGAAAAACGAGCTTAAAAATTGTTATTTTTGTGTTAGACTACAAGTGCAGAAAGTGAAACGAGGTGCCTTCAATGGAACAGCTAAAATATCGTAGTGTTTTTGACATTATCGGACCTGTTATGGTTGGACCCAGCAGTTCCCATACTGCTGGAGCAGCTAGAATCGGGAAAGTCATTCGCAGTATTTTCGGCGAACAGCCTGAAAGTGTCGACATTTATTTATATGAATCTTTTGCCAAAACATATCGCGGGCATGGTACAGATATCGCCTTAGTAGGTGGTTTACTAGGAATGGAACCAGATGACACACGTTTGGCGGAATCTTTAAAAATTGCCTACGAAAAAGGCATGGAAGTTTATTTTATTCCTAAAAGTGAAAAGGCAGAACATCCTAACTCAGTTAAGATGATTCTTCATAAAGGTGATCGAACCCTATCAGTTAGTGGTAAATCAATTGGTGGTGGAAATATTCAAATCTCGGAATTAAACGGTTTTAAAATTTCCTTATCTATGGGAACACCCACCTTTATTACGGTTCATCAAGATGTGCCAGGCATGATTGCCAAAGTTACCAATATCTTGTCTAAACAAGGTGTAAATATCGGTACGATGACCGTCACGCGAGAATCCAAGGGCGAAAAAGCTATTATGATTATTGAAGTAGATGAGCCACAACCTGGTATTTGTGCGCAATTAAAATCCTTGGAATATATGTATACTGTTAATTATTTTGATTAAGGAGTATTATCGGATGTTTTATACAATTGCAGATTTAGTAGAACAAGCTAAAAATTATCCTTCTGTTGCAGATTTAATGATTGCTACTGAAATGGAAGTTACTGGGCGTCAAAAAGAACAGATTATTGCATTAATGGAACGAAACTTAACTGTGATGGAAAATTCTGTTGCTGAAGGGGTGATGGGTGTTACTTCTGTCACGGGTTTAACTGGCGGCGACGCAAAAAAGATGGACGATTATCTAACTAGCGGTAATTTTTTAAGTGGTGAAACCATTTTGAAAGCTGTCAGAAATGGTATCGCCGTCAATGAAGTGAATGCGAAAATGGGATTAATCTGCGCCACACCTACTGCTGGTAGCGCTGGAGTTGTCGCGGGTGTCTTACTGGCAGTGCGTGAGCGATTAAATTTAAGTCACGAAGAACAAGTAAACTTCCTTTTTACCGCAGGGGCTTTTGGATTAGTGATTGCCAATAATGCTTCAATTTCTGGTGCTGAAGGAGGTTGTCAGGCAGAGGTGGGTTCTGCCAGCGCAATGGCTGCGGCGGCTTTGGTTTGTGCTAACGGAGGCAGTGCGCATCAAGCGGCTCAAGCAGTTGCGATTACTTTAAAAAATATGATGGGGTTAATTTGTGATCCTGTTGCTGGTTTAGTAGAAGTACCTTGTGTGAAACGGAATGCACTGGGGTCTTCTCAAGCATTTATTTCCGCTGATATGGCGTTAGCAGGTATCCAAAGTGTTATTCCACCTGATGAAGTAGTGGCTGCAATGTATCAAGTTGGACGTCAAATGCCTTCTATTTTTAAGGAAACAGCAGAAGGCGGGTTAGCTATGACCCCTACTGCCCAGCGTCTACAAAAAGAAATTTTTGCTAAGCAACAATAACTGTTACTACTTCTTTTTGTATCGAATACAGCAAAAAAGCATTGTGTTTGTGTAATTGCAAACGCAATGCTTTTTTGATTAAACTAAGCAGATTCTTGTAAATCACGGCGGCTGTAACCAATAAAGCCAAGTAGGAATAAGCCACAACTAATTAATGTTATCACGATAAATCGTGTAAAATTGAAATCTGCAACTGGTAATTGTGGCAACCATTTTAATGCCGAAGTATGACTAAACCAATTTGGTAAATCTAAAATACCACCAAAATAACTAAGTGCAAAAGAATACCCAAGATAAGCATACACAACTTTCCCTAATTTAGGAGCAACCCCTAAGCAAAAGGCAGCTATGCCTGTAAAGAACAAAACAATCGGTAGAAAATTAAATCCCGCTTCAAAAAATTCTTGTATTGGCATCGTTGCATTTTTTTTCATAACGCTAACTGCAGTTACCCCTAAAGATGCTGAACTAAGAAAAATACCTGTTATACCACTGACTACGGCTAATAAAATACTAGTAGTATATAATTTTAAGCGAGAGACTTTGGTTGAAAACATTTGACTCATACGGCCACTATTTTCTTCTGTAAATAGTTTATTTGTAATAGCAACCGGTAAAATGACTACTAGCGCTATCATTACCATCATAATTGTTCCTGTAAATGACTCAGCTAAACTGCCACCTGAATGAACAAACATTTGTTTTACTAATTCGTTACCTTCCATGAAACTTTGCATATCTTGATAAATCGAACCATAGGCAGCTCCCATCACCGCAAAACCAATAAGCCAACTAATTATCATGCCAATATTAATTCGTATATACCAGCCTGGCACAGACAAAAGTGCTCGATTAGCATTTTTTCGTCCTTCCTTTTCTGGTAAATAGCCCGCATTGTAATCGCGTCTTCCTTCTAAAAAGAAGCTAAACAGTAGCACTATAAAGCTAAAAATAAGGCCGATGACAAGATAAAACCAATTATTTTCTGTAAATGGATAAGTTAAATAGATCCAACCCAGAGGATTTAATTTTGATAAATCTCCATTACTGATATCTGTCATCGCTCGTATCATATAAAATAGGCCGATAACACTTAAACTAGCTCCTGTTGCGCCAGCTGCTGTTGGCATAATTTGGGCAAATAACAAGCCTAAAGCAGCTCCTAAGATACCGGCTAAGGCTATGGATAACCCAAATAACACGCTACCTTTGAAATCAATACTAGTAGCACCAAACGATGCCATCAATCCTGCGATAATTATGCCTAAAATTAGATTAATTAAAACTGTTTCTAGTAAAACAGCCAACGAGTTGGCTTGACGTCCCACTCGAAAAGACCGAATCAGCTCTGTTAGCCCTTGTTCTTCTTCTTTTCTTGTATGGCTAATAACATGTAAAGCTGCTATTACCATTGCAAATATCCCACAAAACAGTAACATTTCATTGGCGTACATTGCACCAACAGTATATACTTTTGCGTCATTTATCGGTGTTGTCCCAATCATTGCAATCATAGCCGGATTTTGCATCGTGTGAAACATTCCCGCTAACCCTTGCCCTTTTGAAAGTTCTTCAAAAGCTGAGACAAAACCGCCACTAAATACACCTAATCCTATTAACCAAACAATAATTTTTTTCCAATCTCGTTTAAAAAACTGAAAGAATAATAAAGTCCATTGCGAAAATTTCTCTGCCATCCTTGCCATCACCCTTCATAATGTCGAATAAACAAATCTTCCAGTGTCGGCGGTACAACTTCAAATTTTTCAACGTCCAATTTTGCCACCGTGGCTAAAATCGTATTTAGCGTTTTATTATCGATGGCAAATTTTACTTCCATCCCTTTTTGAGTGAAATCATAAACACCCGCAACATCAGCTAAATTTGTCAAATCGCCCTTTGCGACCAATGTAACTGTGGAACGTGTCAAATGACGTAATTGTTGTAGCGTTCCTGTTTCGACAACCTTTCCTTCTCGAATAATAACAACTTTATCTGCTAATCGTTCAACTTCACTTAAAATATGTGAAGATAATAGAATCGCTTTGCCATCATTTTTGATTTTTTCTACTTCTTCTTGGAATACTGCTTCCATCAATGGATCTAGTCCTGAAGTCGGTTCATCTAAAATATAAAGATCAGAATCAACTGATAAAGCTGCAATTAATCCAACTTTTTGGCGATTCCCTTTTGAATAGCTTTTAGCTTTTTTTCGAGGATCCAATTCAAATTTTCCAATCAATTCATCACGTTTTCGCACATTACCACCACCATGTAACTTCATGAATAAATCGATAATTTCACCGCCTGTTAGATTTCCCCACAAAGCAACATCACCAGGAACATAAGACAGCCGCTTGTGAATCTCTATACTATCTTTCCAAGCATCTTTACCAAATACTTGAACATGACCTGCATCTTTTTTTAATATACCTAAAATTGTTCGTATTGTGGTAGATTTTCCGGCGCCATTTGGTCCAATAAACCCCACTACTTCTCCTGGAGCAACCGTAAAACTTACATCTTTTAATGCTTGAAATTTTCCAAAACTTTTTTGTAAGTTAGTAATTTCAATCAACTGCGTCATTTTTAAGACTCCTTTTTAAAAATTGAACTATTTTCTTTCTACGAGTTCAATATTATGCATATTGATGAGAAATGTCAATTAAAAACCTATACTTTTGAACTTGTTTTTAATTTGCAGTTTAAAATTAATTTACTATAATATAAGTAGTACTTTATCACAAAAGGTGGTGCCAATTTGAACGGCTTTGAGAAAAGAAGTGCAAAAAAAAAGCAAGATGTTTTAGCTGCAGCTTTTGAAATAATGAATAATTCTGAAGGTAGTAAAGCTTTAACGATCGATAAAGTAACCGCTGCAACAAAAATTTCAAAAGCAACAATTTTTAAATATTTCCACTCAAAAGAAAATCTAATTAAAGCTGTCTTCAAAAACTTCATGGCAGAGATGGCAAGAGAAGCAGATCTTGTTTTACAAGAGGAAAAATCATTTAATGACACTTTTGCGGCCTTAACACAGTTAAAAATCAATCGTTTAGACCGCGTGAGTCAGCAGTTTTATCTGGATTTAATGGCATGTTATTCGCAAACAGAAGACAAAGAATTAGCAGCGTTCATGGAAAGTTATACGCATAAAAGCAACGAGATTCTTTTTTCTTTATTCCAACAAGGTCGAAAAGAAGGCGTTATTGATCCAAAATATACCGATGAATTCCTCTTTATTTACACCGAATCAATGATTGTTGGAATAGCGGACCCTTCAATCTATAGTCGTGCGTTACCTTATATCAAAGAGTGGAGTGAAGTTTTACTAAAAGGATTAGCGCCAAAAAAATAAAAGGACAAATCACTGCCAAAGGGTGTGACTTGTCCTTTTATTTTGCTTAATTTATCCGCCTGCAGAACTTCTATTCACAATAATGTCCAACTAATTCTTGCTTTTCACTTTATTACGGCCATAAAAAATTAGCGACTTCCTGATCCACTGCTTCATTCTCGTGGAGCTGACTATGTTGTGCTTTGGGTCCATAAAAGATTTTCGTAGTAACAACATTTGTCTGTTTTAATAAAGAATTTACTGCTAATGCACTCGTAGTTGGTACCATTTCATCGTTAAAAGTATTTTTATCCAATTGACCAGCTAAAAGTAAAAACTTCGTATCTTGAGCTAAATTGACTGCCAAATTTTCGTAATCTTGGTAGCGACTGGAAACTTCACTAGGACCATTTTTTAATAGATCTGCTATGTTTTGAGCACTACTTGTATCTAAAAAATCGTTAAATGGTGCCCCAATTGCTGCAAATTTTAAAACTTTGGGCTGCGAAATATCATTCGGGTAGCTCATTAGATACCGCAAGCCTGAAACACCTCCCATTGAATGACCTACCAAGTTTACTTCTTCAACCCCTCTTTTTTTCAAAAAGGCCAAGCAATTGTATAACCACTTGGTTTGTGACCACTCCGTATTTTTATTGTCTTGAAAGATAACTTGTATCATAGGATTATCCTCTTTACCACTGAGGCTTCCAGTGGTACTAATTGAACCAATTGAGGTAACAGTCATTATTAATTCTTTTTTACCCCAGCCATTTTTTTCAAAGCGTTTTAACATACCCCCAAAGGAGTTTTTAGTACCACTATAACCATGAACAAACAGCGTTGGTACTTTTGTTTTTTTACTAGTAAGATTAATTTCTAACTTTCTTTGAGTCTTAGCTGAAGGGGACGTTGTTTTTTGATTACCGCTACAACCAGTTAAAATAAGTAGAAAAACAACAAACGCAATTATTTTTTTCATCGCTTCACTTCCTCTACTTGCATTATACGCCATATAATCAATTGGTGAAAAAACTAGTAATAAAAAATCCTTTACTTATACTTCATATGTACTTTTCCAAGACAAAAAAGACCCTAGTGAAAGAACACTAGAGTCAGATTCGCCATAAAGTTTACCCTTCAAAAGAATGAATGGTTACCCCTTTAACAACTCGATTAACAGTTCCTGTTGGTGAAGGCGTATCCGGTGTATTTCCAACTTTAATTGAAGAAAGTAATGAAACCGTTTGAGCGACAATTAAAAATGGTAGTGCCGCATACCCATCTGGTAGTTTTACATCACTCGTTTCAAAAACAAAATTATCGCCACTGAAATTTAATGTATTTGTTTTTTGTGTAATCCCTAAAACAGATGGTGCAATTTTATCTGCATGAACCTCTTCTAAAATGTCAATATCATATTGACGCGTATACTCATCATTATTCACAAAAACAAACATAATTGTTTTATCGTTAATGAATGATTTGGGACCATGACGAAAACCCATGGAAGAATCAAAGATTGTTGCCATTTTACCAGCAGTTAGTTCTAATACTTTTAAGGAAGCTTCTCGCGTTAAACCAGATAAACTGCCAGAACCAAGATAAACGATACGTTCAAAATCTAAGTCAATAATTTTTTGTACTTCCGTTTCTCTACCAATTGCTTCATTTCCTAATGTTGCCATTGCTTTTACGTATTCTTCTTTTTGAGCGAGGTCATGGCTTTCATCAAAAACTAACAACGCAGTTAGCGCCATACAAGAAAAACTACCGGTCATAGCAAAACCTTGGTCGTTGGCACGATCTGGCATCATCAATAACAAATTATGCGCATCTTCCACTGCCGCTTTTGCTAATTGTCCTTCTGGTGCACATGTAATCGTAATATGACGTAGATTTTTAACAAATTTATTAGCCACATCCACTGCCGCTACACTTTCAGGTGAATTACCACTACGAGCAAACGATACTAATATAGTCCAGTCATCTGGGTGTAAATATTCTGCTGGTGAAGCAACTATATCTGTAGTTCCAATACTTTCAAAAATAAACTTACGACTATCTCCCACTTTACTTAAGTAAGGTTTTACCGTATCTCCTACATATTGCGAAGTGCCAGCACCGGTAAAAACAATACGGATTTTACCATGAGCAGTATCTTTTACCTCTGATAAAAACGTATTGATTCTTTCCTGATTTTCTTTGTAGTAATGAAAAGCTTCTTGCCACAATTCGGGCTGCTGTTTAATTTCGCGGGTAGTAATTTCTGCTCCCATTTTATTTAACTCCGCTGTTGTCAATTGAAACATTATAATCCTCCTTTAATTTACAAATTCCGTCTTACTTTTGTTAATTATCTAATTACCATTGTGGTGCACAATCTTATAGCGAAAATGATCCGCACGGGCAACACTATAAGTAAACTCGATTATTTCATTCGCTTGATTATAAGTTTTGCGCATTAAAGTCAAAACTGGTGCGCCTTCACGAATATCCAAAAATGGTGCATCTTTTGGACGTGCAATATTAGCAAAAAGTTCTTCTTCTGCCACTTTAACTACCTCGTTGTAGTCTTCACGAAAAATATCGTACAATGCTTTATGATTTAAATCCTCTTTTGTCAGAGACAAAAACTTACTTAATGGTAAATAAGTTCTCTCTAGCATTAAGGGTTCGCCATCGGCACTTCTTAAACGTTTCATTTTTATTAACTTTGTTCCTAATTTGACATTAAATTTGTTTGCCAAAAATTTATTTGCTTCAATGGTTTCAAAATCCAAAACATTTGTCTCAGGATGGCGTCCCAAAGATTTCATCTGCTCAGTAAAACTATACATACTTTGCAAATTAAAACTGGACTCTTTCAAGTCGGATACAAAAGTTCCCTTGCCATGTTGGCGATAAATATAGCCAATTTTTTCCAATTCTTGTAACGCCAAACGAACAGTGGTGCGGCTTAAACCATACACATCTGATAGTTCCCGTTCAGAAGGCAGCATCATATTCGCTTCATATTCATTTTCAATTTTTTCTTTTAATAATTCGACTAACTGATCATACAAGGGTTGTTTTTTTGCTCGGGTCATATGACACCTCCTTTAACTGGTTACTACCACGATATGAGTTTATCTTTTATAAGCACTAAAGTCAATAGAAATAACAAATAAAACGCTTTATTTTTTTGTTTGATCTAGACCACTATTAAAAAAATACCACTTATCAACGAAAGATAAGTGGTATAATCTGTCAAAGATTTTTATGGCCAAATATTCGGCCAGATGCCAAAACCAGAACCTACTAAACCAATTACCAATAGCAACAGGATACATTTTAAAGGTGTCCAGCCACGTTTTGATAATAAGAAGTATAAAAGTAACGTCATTGCTAATGGAATCATTTGTGGTAAAATACCATCTAATATTTTTTGAATATCAATGGTAACAGGAGTTGTTTCGTTGCGGTTAAATGTTACTTCAAAATCCCCAGAAGGTAATTCAACTACACCTAACGCTTTTTCTCCTTCAGCTGCTGCTTGTACTTCTTCTGTTAATTTACCAGTATCATCTTTTTTGTAAATATATTCATCGTATTTGTGCTCTTCTCCAGCAGGGACAACTGTTGTTACAGAATGAACAGTATTTGTTTCCCCATTAGGAACTTGGACATTAACTTTTGTTGCACCATAAACACAAGTTAAAGAACCCACGACGAAGATACCTAAAATACTTGCTGCACGTGTAAACTCTTTGGCATTTTCTGTTAAAACACCAATTGCGTCTGTTCCTAATTTGTAGGACCAATTCATTAAGAAGAAACGTAGCGCAAATTGCGCAATGTTGAAAACTAGCAAGAAAATAAATGGCGCTGCAATATTACCACTAATAGCCATATTTGAAGTAATACCGGCAGTAATTGGTACTAACGTAAACCAGAATAAAGCATCCCCAATCCCACCTAAAGGACCCATCGCAGCGACACGAACAGCACGAATTGTTGGAATATCTGCTTTATTTTGTTCTAGTGATAAAACAATCCCCATTACAAAAGTTACTAAGAATGGATGAGTGTTAAAAAATTCAAGGTTATGACTCATTGAAGCAGCTAAGTCATCTTTATTTTTATGAATTTTTTTCAAACCGGGTAAAATCCCATATAACCAGCCACCAGCTTGCATCCGTTCATAGTTAAAAGATGCCTGCAGGAATAATGAACGCCAAACCATCTTATTTAACGTTTTCTTATCTAGTGTTTCTCCGACTGATTGATCTTGATACGTATCTGGAATATTATATGCCATCTTCGTCACCTCCGAAGTCATTTGCATTGGCTGTTGCTGTTTTAAATTTAGATTGGATTTGGTAATCCCAGAAGGCTAACGCAAAGCCGATAAATGCCAAGATAATCAAGGCTGGACCTGACAAGCTTGGTGCTGCCATTACGATTGTTGCAAGGCCAAAGCCCATGAAATAAAAGCCCCACATATCACGAGAAACCATAACTTTTAATAAAATTGCAAAACCGACATAACGCATCATACCGCCAGCTGCAGATAATCCTTTCATTAACCATTCAGGAATAGCACTAACGACTTGTTCCCCAAATGTTGCGCCACCGATAAAGAATAAAACAACAATTAAACCAAAGATAGCACCAATTGCTGCCATCGCCAGATAGTTAATCCGATCAATTCCTTTTGTATTAGCATCGTGTGCGTAATTATCTGCTACAGACATTACTGGTGACATTGCAGAGAAAATTAGCGTAACCGCATATTGTCCTAACAATGAAAATGGAATTGCAGTTGCTACGGCCGCAGTTGGTTCTAATTTCAATGTAATGGATAAAATTGCGGCCATAATCCCGCCGATAACGGCATTAGGCGGCTGTGCTCCACCAACTGGCATGTTCCCGATAGTCATTAATTGATACGTACCACCAACAATTAAACCTGTTTGTAAATCTCCTAAAATAAGACCAATTACCATCCCCGTAACAATCGGTTGATATAATGATTCCAAGAAACTGAATTGGTCAATCGCCGCAATAAACGTTACGATAAAGACCAATAAAATCTGAATGAAATTATAATCCATTCTTAAACTCCCTCCTTAAGCACTCGCTTAGTTGAATAGTTTGCTGCTGTCTTCTACTGCTGTAGTTGGCACGCGTCGTATTTCAAGCTCCACCCCTAAATCTTGTAGCTTTTTAAAGGCTGCAACGTCTGCATCATCCACAGCAACAGTTGTCGCTACTTGGCGTTTACCTTCTGCCATATGCATGTTTCCAATATTTAATTTTTTAATTGGCACTCCTCCTTCAACTAATTTCAAAACATCTTCAGGATTTTCTGCAATAATGAAGATTTTTTGTTTTGGTGATGCTTTGTGGATGATATCGATCGTCTTTTGGATCGTGAAATACCGTGTTTGAACCCCGCTTGGTGCCGCCATATCCATTAATCCTTGGCGAACTTTATCGCCGGCTACTTTATCGTTGGCCACTAAAATTAAATTAGCCCCTAAAGTGCCATTCCACTGCGTTGCAACTTGGCCGTGAATTAACCGGTTATCGATACGTGTTAATAAAATATTTGGTTCTGACATAATAATTCCTCCTAAAGTAAATGTTTACTATTTAATGATTTCTGAGATTGCATAGCGTGAAACTTCAATTACAGTCCCTGATTTAACTTCAATATCCACTGTATCTTTCTTTTGATTGATAACTTTCACAGTGCCATAAAGCCCATTAGAAAATTTCACTTGCTGTCCAGGCGCAAGGGATTGATGCAATTTTTTGAAATGCTCTTTTTGGGACTTCATCCCTTTAGCCCCCACAAAATAATAAATAATAGCAAAAGCGATTACAAAAACTAAGACTACAATTGAAGCACCTAGAATACTGTTCCAAATGCTCATGATTAAATTCCTTCTTCCCCGAATTCCTCGTCTTCTTTAATAACCAGTTTGGGATGAACAACACCTGATTGTCCTGCTGTTATTGCCTGTTGTGTCAATTGCTCCAAATCTGTGCTGGCATAACGTAATCCAATTGTTTCAATTAACATTGGTAAATTTGCCCCCGCAATCACTTCTACTGTCTCAAAATCTTGTGCTGCAATCATCGCAGTTTTAAAGGGCGATCCGCCTAATAAATCACTGAAAATTAAAACACCTTCACAAGTTTCAGTTAATTGTTTCACCGCTTGTTTCATTTTTTCTTCAAAATCATCAACGTTTTGTCCATCCTCAAAGGCAATTACGTTAAAAAAATCTTGTTCACCGGCAATCATTGTTAATGCACCATAAAGCCCTGGTGCAAATGATCCATGACCAGTCAATACACAACCAATCATCTTATCCCCTCCTTAACTCATTTTGTTATCTGGTAGTAACCACAGACCAATTATAAAAGCGCTAACATTATCTGTCAAGAGAAACTTTACTAAATAAAATAGCACTTATTGTTTACAAAACACAGTTTGTTCAAAGTAAATCAAACTTAAAAAGAACTAATAGATTTAGTAGTACAAGAAAATAATGGGGAACTCCAACTGGTTATAACCTCATAAATTTTTATTTATTAATGCACTGTACCTAAAAATCTACTTTTTCTTTCAAGATTACATTTTGTCTCCAGCTATATAAATTTACGTAAAAAATACCTAAATCCAAAATGAACGCTACAATAAAAAATAATAGCGTAACAGGCTGTTTTGCCTCTACATTTCTTCAATAGGTATCCTAGATAAAACACAATTCAATTATTTCAACAAAATCTATAAACTATCAACTTGTTCGAAGTCTAATTCTGTACTTGTTTCACGGCCGAACATATCAATATTAACTTTCAATTTTTGTTTTTCTTCGTCAATTTCAGCTACTTGTCCTTCTAATCCTGCAAAAGCACCTTCAATAATTTTCACAGTGTCTCCTACATTGACTTCTAAATCACTTGTTCTTGTACTCATTCCGATTGAGCGTAAGATGTGATTAATTTCTTCTTGTAATAAAGGCGCAGGTTTACTACCAGCACCATGAGAGCCGACAAAACCAGTAACACCAGGCGTATTACGTACTACATACCACGATTCATCTGTCATGACCATCTCGACTAAGACATACCCTGGAAAAGTTTTATGAACGACTTCTTTTTCTTTACCGTTCTTTAATTCTTTCTCAGTTTCTTCTGGAACAACAACGCGAAAAATAAAATCGCCCATACCCATACTTTGTGCCCGCGATTCGATGTTTGCTTTTACTTTGTTTTCATACCCAGAATATGTGTGCAGCACATACCAGTTTCTTTCAAATGATTCCATTTGTTTGGCTCCTTTTGTCTAAAATAAAAAAACCTCAGTTGCCCGAAGTTTTTCTTCTTGACTATTATAGCATTCTTTGCAATATTCAGCCAGTTAAATTATTTTAAAATCCAACCAAAGACACTCTTTACTACAGTATCCATTACAAAAAACATCGCAGCAAAAATCAAAGATGTTTCAATAACAACCAACGTATCTTTGCGCAGTTGCGCTTTAGTGGGCCATGTTACATTTTTCATTTCAGCAATTACACTACGTAAGAATTTCATACCTGCTGCCTCCTATTTGGTTTCTCGATGCAACGTATATTGATTGCAATATTTACAAAATTTATTAATCTCCAAACGTTCGCCTTTTTTCCCTTCACTCACTGATTTTGTGTAGTTACGAGATCCGCAAACGGAGCAGGCTAAAGCGGCTTTTTTCGCACCCATCTTTATGCCCTCCTTCAACTTTATCACACTTTTAAAAGTATCCTGTCACAACTTAAATTCTTCACAAAAGTACACTTTAACTTATCATGTTTTTTTCGCACTGTCAATTAAGGTAGTCGGTTATGTCTTTTTAAGAAGAATATGATATGATTAATCTGTTAAATTGGAGACAATGGAGGGTTTGTTATGTTACTAAAAACCATGGTGTATAAGAAAAGAGATTTGACTACGGTCAAAGAAACTGCAACATTGGCTGAAGCATTGGAAATTTTGGAAAATTCTGGTTTTCGTTGTGTGCCTATTTTAGACGAAAGTGAAAAAATTTTCCGTGGGAACATTTATAAAATGCACATTTACCGTCACAAAGCTAATGGCGGTGATATGAATTTACCTGTTACTCACTTGTTAAAAAATGCGACAAAATTCATTTACGTCAATTCTTCTTTCTTTAAGGTCTTCTTCACTATTAAAGAACTTCCTTATATTGCCGTTTTAAATGAAAACAATGAGTTTTATGGTATTTTGACCCATAGTTCATTACTAAATATGTTATCTCAATCTTGGAGTATCGATCAAGGCAGTTACGTTTTAACAATCGCTTCAACTGGTAAACAAGGTGACTTGGCTGCTATTAGTAAAATCATTGCAAAGTACAGCAGCATTGCTAGCTGTATTACATTAGATATCGGTAAGGATGAATTTATTCGCCGTACTTTAATTACGCTACCAGCCAAAACAGACAAAGCATTATGCGATAAAATTATCAGCCACTTAGAAAGCAAAAACTTTAAAGTAGTCGAAGTAGAAGACCTCACTCTTTCTGAATAAAGATTGCCAAAAAACTTTTATTAACTAGTTTTCAAAATTAGGATAATTCATTTTTTTAATGTATTTTGTTTATTGAATGCTTACTTTTAATGAAATTAAATACAAAATAAAATGGACGGGGTGAACGTACCCCGTCCATTTTATTTTACTTATCTGCTTATTTAAAATTGTTTAGAAAAATTCACATTACGATTTAGCCAATACATGAGTGGTGCAGAAATACTCATAATGATCAATTCACTCAACCCCGTCGTAAAGTATGTCGGCCAAAATGGTAAATCTGCTGTAAACATAAGCATAACGGCAATTAGAAACATACTAAACGTGAAAAAGACAATATTTAATCCTAATAATACTTTTTCATCTTTAACTTTATTTTGTAAAAAACTTGTAAGAGTCAAGGCTAACAATGTTTGACCACCACCAAACAGCACATCCATTATGCCATAACCAAACAAAGCATTGTAAATGACCACTCCTAAAAATACGCCCCACAAATATTTACGATTAAAGACAACAAGATGATTCAAACTTTCTGAAATTCGAAATTGAATCGGTCCTGCAGAAAAAGGAGTGATAAGCGATAAAGCGACATATAAGGCCGCAACAATGGCATTGATTGCCAAGACTTTGACATTACCTTTATTTTTATTCATTTGTACAATTATTCCTTCTTTCTCCGAGTTTTGATGACGCGGGATGGTTGATGAACCGCGAGAGGTTAATTAACTTTTTTAGTCTTTTCTTAACCGAGTTTATTTCATCTGTCACTTTTTTACTAATACCTTTACCTTGTGTTTTTTGACCAGCAAATAAATACGCCTCACAAAAAAACTATCATTACTGCATGCAATAAATTAAACAGCTGACAAAACTCAATTTTGTTCTTTAGTTTAGGTCATATTTAATACATTCTCACAACCTCACAGAAACAAAAATAAGATAGCTAAAAAACAGTGGATAAGCTTCCATAGTTTTCCTCCCCTGTGAAGTATAGCAAAATTACTATTGAAAGAAAATAAAAGTTATTCCGATAGCAAAAAACGATGCCAAACAAGAAGTGTAAACGTTTGCAAAAACTAGTAATATATGGTATAAAATAGGTGTAAGGGGTCATAGGAATTCCCAGTAACGTAGACGATGTAGGTTCTACAAAAGCGAAGAATTGTTATGAAACTTAAAAACAAGTAAAGGATGTGGGAATTTGAGTTACTCCTTACTAACTGAATAGGATCTAGTGAGTTTGTCATTTATTAAGTGGACATCAGAACCTTAATGAACGACTAGAAAAAAAGGCATAAAAAAAACTCACTAGATCTTTTTTTATGCCTTTTTTCTTTTCACTCCTCCGTTTTTTCTGTTAAAATATGGAGCATTAAGTGTAAAAGAGGAGCAAAAATTGTGAAATTTCATTACATACTTTTGATTAATCAAGTTTCTGGCAATGGCAATGGCCAAAAAGTCGGGACCATTATCCAAAACTTATTAGAGGAACAAAAAATGAGCTATGAAAGTTATTATACTGAATATGCTGGCCACGAAGCCAATTTAACCAAAGAGCTCGTTGCGACTAAGCTAGTAGGCTGGAACACAAAAATAAAAGCCGATTATGCAGATAAACTTTATCCCTTATTGGTAGTAATTGGCGGTGATGGAACTTTACACCAAGTTTTAAATCAACTTTACCGAATGGATAAAAAAATTCCAGTTAGTTACATTCCTGGTGGCTCAGGAAATGATTTTGCTAGAGGAATTAAACTACCTAGAGATCCCCAAAAAGCATTTTGGGCGATTCAGCGGGCAAAAGAGCCCAAAATAGTCAATACATTAACTTATGAGGAAAAAATCCAAAATGAAACCGGACTTGCAATTAA
Source organism: Enterococcus saigonensis (assembly GCF_011397115.1). Lineage (NCBI taxonomy): Bacteria > Bacillati > Bacillota > Bacilli > Lactobacillales > Enterococcaceae > Enterococcus > Enterococcus saigonensis. Next base: position 2,075,958 of record NZ_AP022822.1, read on the forward strand.
TAATATCGGTATTGGTTTAGATGCTGCTATTGTAGCTGCCACCAACGACTCTAAAACAAAGAAAACTTTAAACAAGTATAATCTTGGCTCTTTTGCGTATATGGCTTCTATTGTCAAAGTTCTATTCACACAAAAGGGGTTTCCAATTTTACTAGAAGTAAATGGCGAACAACGTTCTTTTAAAAAAGCATTTTTATGTACTACAACAAATCATCCTTATTTTGGTGGCGGCGTGGCTATCGCACCAATGGCAAAAGCAACAGCTTCAGATTTGGATTTAGTTGTAGTAGAGAGAATTTCCATGATTAAAATCTTTGGGTTGATTATTCGCTTAATTACGAATAAGTTAACCACATCAAAACATTATCATCATTTTACTGGCCACAAACTCCGTATTGTCTCTACTGTGCCAGAATATGGTCAAGCCGATGGAGAAGTAATGGGAATCCGGCCCTTTGATATTACATTTTCTACCTACCCACAATTAATCTGGTATTATTCTGATTAAATACTAAAAAAGACTTAAACTATTCGCCTCTGTGAAGGCTAAAGTAATCGTTTAAGTCTTTTTACTTATCTCTACATAAAATCCATTGGTGTTATTCCAGCCATACCAATTAAAGGATCTACGCTATTTTCCCGTATTAATTTTTGTGTCAAAACAAACCCAAGTGCTACTTTGTCAGTTGCTTCATCTATTGTACTACCTGTCTCACAAAAATCGCCTGCTTCTTTTTGGGGGGAGACTAATTTGTCTTCTTCATAGACAACAGCGGCTTGTTTTCTCGACTCATTTTTTGTCGTTACTGATAATTCAGCTGCTTCACTTCGTTCTACGCTCTCAATCTTAGAGCCAATAAATACCTGAATTCGTTGTGTCAATGTTGTTAGACGATTGGCAGATTGATTAGTAACGCAAGTTTGAAAAGCTTGTGTCTCCCCTAATAAAATTAATTTATCTTTACTTCGGGTGACTGCCGTATACAATAAGTTTCTCTGCAACATTCGTTGGTATTGGGAAACCATCGGTAAAATTACCATTTCAAATTCACTACCTTGGGATTTGTGGATCGAACAACAATAAGATAATGTGATTTTTTGCCAATCATTTCTTTTGTAGGTTACTTCATTAGTATCAAATTGAATAACCAACTCATCTACTTTATCTTCACTATCTTTTGCATAAATAATACCGACAATTTGTCCCATGTCACCATTAAAAACATTCTCTTCTGGTGAATTAACCAACTGTAAAACTTTATCGCCAATTCGATAAACATGATCGTGAAAAGACACTTCTTTTTTTGTTCCATCATTTGGATTAAAAATTTCTTGCATCATTTTATTCAGTGCATCAATCCCTGCTGGACCACGATACATTGGCGCCAACAGTTGTATATCTTGTGCGCTAAATCCTTTTGCTTTTGCTTTTTTTACGATTTGAGCAATTAGTGGTTCAATTTGTTGCGCATGACACGGAAAAAAAGAACGATCGGCTTGATTTTTTGTAAAGTCTGCGGGTAAACGACCATTTTTAATCTCATGGGCTAATGAAATAATTGTCGATCCGTCTTCTTGACGATAAATATCTGTTAACTCCCGCTGAGGAATTTCTTTTATTAAAAGTAAATCATGTAGTACTTGGCCTGGTCCGACAGAAGGTAACTGCTCTTTATCACCAACAAAAATAACTTGCATATTCGTTGGAATAGCCTTCAATAATGAATTAGCAAGCCACGTGTCTAACATTGACATTTCATCAACAATCAACAGACCTCCTGATAATTCATTGATTTCTATTTCGCCGACTTTTTCTCTACCCGTTAATCCCAATAAACGATGAATCGTACCACTGGGTAATCCGGTTGTCTCATTCATCCGTTTTGCAGCGCGACCTGTAGGGGCAGCTAAAAGAATGGGAAAAACTTCCTGAGTATAATCTAATGGTTCCAAACTTAAATCATTTAATTCTGCAAACAACTGGACAATACCATTAATAACGGTTGTCTTACCTGTACCAGGGCCACCAGTTAAAATAAAGAGCGGTGATGCTAGCGCCGCTTTAATCGCTTCTGCTTGTGATGTTCCGTATTGAATACCCAACCGTTTTTCTAAGCTGGCTAATTTTTTTTCAATTGTCTTTTCAGGATACTTAATTTCTTTTTTTCGCTGCAACATTTTTTGAATAGATCCTGCTATCCCAATTTCAGCAAAATAAAGACTATTTTCGTAAATACGCGTAGCCTCTTGTTTGATTTTATCTTCTTCTGTTAAAGAAATAATCACATCAGCCAACTGTTCGGGATTGATTTCTACCGGACGACTTTTCTCCAGTAGTACCAAAGTATCTTCTAACAAGCGATTTGCCTCGATGTACGTATCTCCACTTTGCAATGCACTTTGAAAAACTTGATGTAAGACTGCTGCTCGCAAGCGCTTGTCACTTGTTGCCGCAATTCCTAACTGCTCTGCTAATTGATCGGCTTTTTTAAAGCCAATTCCTTCAATATCTTCTACTAATTGATAAGGATTTTCTTCAATAATACTCAACGCCTGCCCGTGATACATTTGATAAATGGCAAAAGATAATTGACTCCCAAAACCATACTGGGATAAACCAACAACAATTTCATCCATTCCTTGGTTTGCCCGAACAATTTCTGCAATCTGTTGTCGTTTTTTTTCATTTAGACCTGTAATTTTTTCTAATACCGTGGCATCTTCCACAATTTTTTTTATCGCATCAACACCTAATGTGTGGACAATTTTTTCAGCTGTCTTTGGACCTATACCAGGAAACTTTTCACTAGCAAAGTAATTAATCAAGCCATTTTCAGAAGTGGGTTGATCTTGAGCATAGCTTTCTACTTGAAACTGCAGCCCATATCGCGCATGTTCTATCAATTCACCATAGAATTGATAAAGAGTATCGTCACTAATGTCACCAAAAGAGCCGGTTACTACGATTTGTGGCTCCCGATAATTCGTATTAGTTTCCGCGATATCAATCAGCATCACCTTATAAAAATTGCCGGGGTTTTCAAAAAATATTGCCGCAACTGTTCCGCTGACAAAATTTCGTTCTTCCATTAAGAATCCGGCTCCTTTCTATAATAAGGCGTCCAAGCTGCTTTGATTGCCTAAAAAGCTGGCATCATTCCATTTTGTTAATTTGAATGGCATTAGGTTTTTAGGTTCTTTTGTTGTCATAATACTCAAGCTATTGTTCACTAAGCCGCCCATTTCTCGTAATTGTCCGAGTTGTTTTCCAGCTAACCATTGAATAGCAGCAGTTAACGATGCCCCGTGACCAACAAATAATAGTGGCCCTTTATTTTGTATCACCGCATCACAAACAACCGTTTCAATTCGGGCTAAAGCATCTTCAATTTTTTCTCCTTTAAAAATGCTTGGATCATAATGATCCAAATGATAACGGAGATTATGCAATTCACGAGGATAACGAATAGCCATTTCATCAATTAATTGACCTTCTAAATCACCCAGACCCAATTCCTTTAAGCCATCATTATAAATAATCTCTGGTTGATAGTTTAGTTCTGCTGCAATTCCTTGTGCTGTTTTCATTGCACGAGGGGCTGTACTGGCATAAATTTTTTCAAAAGGAATATCTTTTAGATGTCCTCCCAGCAGTTTAATTTCTGCTAAACTTTCTGCAAGTAGCGGAGAATCGCCTTTTGCTCCTTGAAATCGTCGTTCATTATTCCATTCTGTCTTACCATGGCGGGTAAAATATAACTCCATTACAAAGACTCCTTTAGTTTTGATGTAGATGAAAGTTAATCTAATTTATCATTTTCATAGTGATGTCGTAATTCCAAATTAGGAAATCCTTGTTGTCGCAGTGCTTCGTATATGACAAGCGCAGCGGTATTTGATAAATTCAACGAACGAACATGTTCGTCATTCATCGGAATACGTAAACACTTTTCTGGATTTTCCCGCATGAACTCTTCTGGTAATCCGGTTGTTTCTTTTCCAAACATCAAAAATATTTCATCATCTGCGGTGTAATCAACTTCACTATAGACGTGATTGGCAAATTTTGTAATCAAGTAAAGACGACGCTCTCCCAAATATGCTAAAAATGCTGTTAAATCTTTATGATACGTAATATTCACATCATGCCAATAATCCAAACCCGCTCTTTTTAAATGTTTATCATCTGTTGAAAAACCCAGTGGTTCAATTAAATGCAAAGGTGTATTCGTTGCCGCACACGTACGGGCAATATTTCCAGTATTGGCTGGAATTTGAGGTTCAAATAAAACGATATGGTTCAATTTCATTACTCCTTTTTATGAAACGTTCTTTCATTTTTATTCATTGCAATTAACAGTAAATATTCTCTCTTACTATATCACTTCAGGACTACTTTTTTAAAAAAAATGCAAAAAAAAGAACGTATCGGCTCGGTGTTAATCACTGCGAGTCGCTACGTTAGTGAAGTTCTTTTCACTAACTTTTATCAGAACAGGAACCTGATAAAAACCAATGAAAAATGACTTGTTTGTAATATATCACTCTTACTTAAATAATGCAACAGTTTTAACCGAAAAAAGTCACAAAAATTTCATTTTTCTTTTCCAATTAGGACATCTAAATCGATTGTAATTTTATTTAACGGATTTTTGGCTACAATTTCTTTTTGCTCAGCAGAAACACCCCATTCTAGTGGAGACATTTCCAATAATGCTGCTTGATTTTTTGGCAAAATATCAAATGTATACGTTATTTCATGATGATTTACTAATTTAAATTGTTCTTCAAAATGTTGGATTACTTCATAATTTTCATAATGTTGTTTCTTTTGGTTCGTTGGATAAAAAGCTTGCCGCAATTCTTGCAAATAGCCGCTTCTTGGGACAACTTTCACTAAGGTACCGCTCGGCTTTAAAACACGTTTAAATTCTTTATAATTTGACGGGGTGAATAAGTTTAATACAATATCAAAAACTTGATGAGAAAAAGGCAACCGTGTCAAATCAGCGATACACCAAAATAATGGTTCAGTTTGTTCTGTTGCCATGTAGACACCATCTTTTGCAATATCAAAACCCACTCCCGTAATGTTTTTATCAGTTGCTATTTTGTTAAAAAAACTACCTTCACCACAGCCTACATCTAGAACTGTTGTATTTTGCGGAATATATTCTCGTAGCTTATCCAGCAAGCCATCGTACATTCCTGCTTGAATTAATTGGCGTCTTGCGGTAAATAAGCGTCGATCATAGCCGCTGGTAATATTTTTTTGTAAAAAATATAGCGTCCCTTTTTTTGAGACATCAAAATGATGATTATTTTCGCACTTCAATCCGTTAGCAGAAGCTCCCATTGGATTTTGACACAACGGACATAAAAACAACGGGGAATTCTCAGTCACAAATTGCTTGCCCCAATCAATTTTTTTTAACATTTTATTTCCTCACTTACTCTTAAATACTGCAAAATTAACGTCACTTTTAGTTACTCTACTTTAACACAATGCTGTGATAAAATACTACATGAAAGTAGGCTTTCGAACCGTTTAAATTAACTACTTGAAAGGAATTTATTATGATTAAAGAATTTTGTGCTGAAAATTTTACCGACGTCCCCGCAGCCATTCACGCTGGTGCTAAACGAATTGAATTGTGTGATAACTTAGCTGTAGGCGGAACAACTCCAAGTACAGGCGTAATTGAAGAAACGTTAAGTTACGCAGGTGAAAAAGGAATTCCCGTTATGACGATGATTCGACCGCGTGGTGGTGATTTTATCTACAACGATACCGAACTAAAAATTATGCATACTGATTTAATTGAAGCCAAAAAGATAGGAACAGACGGGGTCGTTTTTGGATGCTTAACACCTAGTGGCTGGCTCGATGAAGAAGCGTTGGAACTTTTAATTGAAACAGCAGAGGGACTACAAATTACTTTCCATATGGCGTTTGATGCTATTCCACAAACGCGCCAGTTTGAAGCCATTGACTGGTTAGCAGATCACGGCGTTACACGAATTTTAACCCACGGTGGTCCAAGTGGCACGTCTATTTTGGAAAATCTACCTTGGTTAAAAGAATTAATTACGCATGCTGATAATCGTTTGACTATTTTACCTGGTGCTGGTATTAATGCTGAAAATGTCACCGACATTGTGTCTGTATTAGGAGTTAATGAAGCACATGGAACCAAAATTGTCAGTATAGCTAAATAAAAAGGAGAACCCATGAAAAAAGCAGATGCGATGTACGCCTATGCCCGCAACCATAAATTAGGACAAAATATTACACCTTTTGTAGGTGGATGGCTACAAAGAAAACACTTTAGTTTAATTGAAGCTGCTCTAGGAAAAGACGAAGAAGTCGTTGCAAGTTTCATTGGTCGCCATCACCCTGAAGATAATGAGAATTTCACACCTTTTGAAGATGAAAGTCGCGCCGATTTTGAAAAACGTGTACACGTAACACAAACAGGTAAGGTACGCTATTTTGATTGCAAGGGATTCCATGCTTATGCCGTGACGGATGCTGGTCGCTTGATTTTTGCCCGGTGGGTTCCCTTTAACCACGATTATAAAAGTATCCCTTTAAATAATATCAATACTATTAATCCTAATACTCGAATTTTTTGGGGTTCTTTACGTATTGAGAGTTTCCGGGAAGTTTTTAGTATTTTTTGGACGAAAAGAACCGTCTTTGCAATTGCCAATTTACTAGAAGATAGTAAAAGTGACATGCAAGACGGTGTAATGGATGGTATTACCTCAGCCAATCGTGCACAACAAGCAAAGCAAGAAGCGACGTCATCTAAACCTCAACTGACAACAGAAACAAATTTTGAAAAATTGCGAGAACGAAAAAAAGCATTAGATGCCGGACTCATTACACAAGAGGAGTATGAAGAATACAAACAGCGCTTCTTGCAGTAAATCAACCAACAAAAAAACAAACGACTCGTCTAGCGAAGGGCTATCCAAATTAGAGGATTACAAAAGCAGCACACGTGTCGTTTGTTTTTTTGTTAGGAAATAAAATATTGCATAAAAAGACTGGCAATATTGAAATAGATTAAAACACTCGTTAAATCACTTAATGTTGTAATGAATGGTCCACTAGCAACAGCTGGATCAAATCCCAGCTTATCCATTAACATTGGAATAAAACTCCCCGCCAAATTCGCAACAGTAATCGCACACATCATGGCCATACCAATGACAAAACCTAAAATTGGATTATGTTTCCATATCGCGACAATGATAAAAATAGTTAAACCTGTAATGAAACCCGTAACTAATCCTGTTAAAATTTCACTTATCACTGTTTTAACAAAATTATTTTCTTTGTCATCATTAATTGCAAGTCGTCGAACTGCTACCGCTAGCGATTGGGTACCTGCATTACCTGCAGTTCCGGTAATTAAAGAAATGAAAACAGCTAAAATACTGGCCTCACTTACTAACTCTTCATAATGGGAAATTAAAGTGGCTGTTGCCATTCCCAAAAATAATAAGGTAATCAACCAAGGCAAACGCCTACTCGCTGCTTTGACAGGATTTTCTGATACCTCTTCAACGTTAACCCCTGCTAAACCAGAGTAATCACTAGCTGCTTCATCGTCGATAACATCGATGATATCATCAACTGTAACAATTCCCAGTAAATGATCATCATAATCTGTAACCGGCAACGCCAAAAAGTCGTAATCCCGGAAAGTCTGCGCTACGTCTTCTTGATCGTCTCCCACATGAACAGAAATAACCCGTTCGCTCATAATATCTTGAATCATCGTATCATCTTCATTGACAATTAAATCTCTTAAGGAAATAACACCCACTAAATGATTTTCTTGATCCACTACATAAATATAATAGATTGTTTCTGCTACATCAGCTTCATTTTTTAAAACATACATCGCCGAGCGAACTGTTTGATTAGCAACAATGGAGACAAATTCAGTAGTCATAATGGACCCAGCAGTATCATCTTCATAATGCAGTAGTTCTTTAATCTCGCTGGCGTCTTCTTTATCCATTAAACTCAAATACTTATTGACAGCTTTTTTATTAAGCGTATTTAATAAGTCAACAGCGTTATCTGTATACATTTCTGCTAACATAGCTGCCGCATATCCTGGACGCATTTCAGAAAGATAATCAGTCATGTGTTCATCATCTTCTTCGATTACGTCAAACATATCTGCTAACTCTTTAGGTGACAAATATCCATACATTCGATGGCGCTCTTGGCTAGTGAGAGACTGATAGAACTGCCCCTGTTCGTATATGTGCATTTCTAAGAAAGGTTCTCTAAAGCTTTGCATGTCGTCTTCAAGTAAAGCTTGTTTTAACGCTGCAAAACGTTCTTCAAGTTCTAAATTTTCATCCACTCACACTCACCACGCGATCTTATATATTTTGAACAATTTGTGCCATATCATTTGGTAAAGACAATGTAAAAGTCAATCTTTCCTCACTAAAAGGATGATTAAAAGATAGCTTGTAACAATGGAGTGCTTGGCGCTTAATACCAGCTTCCATTGTTCCCCCATATAAATCGTCTCCTAACAAAGGACAACCAATCCCACTAAAATGGACCCTAATTTGGTGCGTACGCCCAGTATGAAGCTTAATATCCACAAGCGCAATTTTATCATTATGCTTTTGTAACCAGTATTCCGTTTGCGCATTTTGCCCAGTGCAATCTATTTTGCGTTTTAACAATGAGCTTAAGTCACGAGCAATAGGCAAATCGATCATCGCATGCGCTTTTAAATTTTGAATATTGCCAGCAACTAACGCTTGGTATTTTTTTTCTACTTGTTTGTTTCGTAACTGACGATCCAGCTGCGCATGAGCAAAACCATGTTTAGCAAATAACATTAAGCCGGTAGTATCCCGATCCAAACGGGTAACCACATGAATCACCTGATTTTTATAATCTTGCGACTTATAGTAATGTTTCACGCGATTTGCCATGGTACCATTGGGATGATACTGTGCTGGAATTGAAGCAACTCCTGCTGGCTTATTGACAATTAACAGATGTTCATCTTCATAAATAACTGTAATTGGAGTCTCGTCTACAAGCATTGTTTCATGTTCTTTTTCATCTGGCACGACAATAGTAACCCTATCATCTGGGCGCAAAGAATACAAGACATTTTCACGTTTATCATTGACTAAAATCAAGCCCCCTTGGAATTTAATTTTTGCCAATAAACTTTTGGAAATGCCTTGTTCTTTTAAAAAATATTTCAACTGCTGTGTTGTTTCTTTTTGATAATGATAGGTAAATTTCATAACTACTTAATCTTCTCCAATAAAAGCATCTTTAACACGGTGCCAAAAATCCATATGCCGAAAAGAAGCAAAATGAATTCGCTCTTTAGCGATTTTGTAATAAACTGCCGCAATATGGTCTTTTTGAATGTCCAATTGATCTACCGTAATCATATAGTCATTACTATCTTGCAAACGAATTTCTAGCCATTCATCTGCTGCAATAACTAAAGGTGAGCCAAGCGTTCTGAATACTCTGTTGTTTAAAGAGGCAATCTCTGCTAATTGAATCGCATTGATACTCGGATGCAAGACTGCTCCTCCTACGCTTTTATTATATGCCGTCGAACCTGTAGGAGTTGAAATAGATAGGCCATCTCCGCGAAAACGTTCAAAAAGTTCTCCTTTTAAATAAACGTCTGCGACCATTGTTCGATTCCCTCGTTTAATAGTCGATTCATTTAAGGCCAAAAAATGTTTTGCTGCTTTATCATTTTGATATTCAATTCGAATATCTAAAAGTGGGTAACTAATACTTTCCCCACGATTTCTTTTTAAACTCGTTACCAACTCTGGTATTTCATAGTCACGCCAATCCGTATAAAATCCTAAATGGCCAGTGTGAACACCAAGAAAACTGACTTTATCTAAAAGATGATTGTAACGGTGAAATGCTGAAAGCAAAGTACCGTCTCCTCCTACGGAAATGACAATTTCTGGCCGTTGTTGATCAATTACAATTTCATTTTCTGCTAAGAGTTTTCGCAATTGTCGCTCAGTCTTTTCTGATTGGAGCCCATGATTTGAAACAATCGCCACTTTCAACGTCATTTATCTTTCCTCCTGATCAATCGAGGACTGGTAATAACTATCATCTGATTTACCTCGCCCATGAGAAAATAAACGTTGCGCTTCTTGAATTTCTTCACGAATCGTCGACATCTCCTCGTCTAATTGATAAGCTGCTTCTGCTGCCCTTTGCAGACGAATTTTCATTTCTTCTGGGAAGGCTCCCTGATATTTATAATTCAAAGAATGCTCAATCGTTGCCCAAAAATTCATCGCCAATGTTCGAATTTGAATTTCTGCTAAAATAATTTTTTCCCCATTTACCAATTGAACAGGATACTCAATCACCAAGTGATACGAGCGATAGCCACTAGCTTTTTTATTAGTAATATAATCTCTTTCAATAATAACTTTCATATCTTTACGGTTGCGCAATAATTGCACTACTTGATGAATGTCTTCCACAAACTGGCACATAATTCTAAGGCCGGCAATATCTGACATTTCTTCTTCCAGTCGTTCCATGGGAATATGGCGAATCTGACTTTTAGTGATAATGCTTTCCACAGGTTTAACACGACCAGTGACAAATTCAATCGGCACATGTTGATTTTGTTCGCGAAATTGTTTGCGAATCCCCCGCAATTTTACCTTTAATTCTGATACGGTTTGTTCATATGGTGCTAAAAATTTATCCCAATCTCGATCCATAATTATCCCTCAATTTTCTTTATTGCATTCAAGTAACATTTTACCACAAACCGCTTAAAATCTTTATCCCTTCAAATTGAAAAAATATTCACACAATTCAATCGTATCAATTGCTTATCTTCTCATTTTATGTAAGAATAGGAAATCAATAAAATTATAGATGTGAACAAAGCAAGATACATCGGCATAAAAAGTTCGGAATGATTCCCTTTTGAATCAAAATTAACTTCATAGTGTCATTTTTTTTAGTATTTTGACTATTTGAAAATTACCTTCTTACTTTTACTTTCTTAGAGGTTTGTCATTTTTACCATGCTTTAACTTGCAGTTTCACACCTGAACACGTAAACTAGTGAGGGATTATTATGAGTCAATCAACTGAGATTGAATTTAAAACGATGTTAAGTGCTTCTGATTTCAAGCGTATTATGACGTACTATCACGTTACAGAAGATACCATTGTCGAACAGACTAATTATTACTTCGATACAAAAAGTCATAAACTAAAAAAGTCCAAAGCTGGCTTAAGAATTCGGTTATTACCAACTTTTGCTGAAGTGACGTTAAAAACACCACAACAAGAAGGATTACTGGAAACGACAGAACAGTTAACCTTAGCAGAGGCAAAAAAATACTTAACCTCCCAACAAATTCCCGCAAATGGGCCAATTGAAAAAAAGCTTGCAACTTTAAATGTTGCCTTAAGTGAACTACACTTAATTAGTCAACTAACCACTAGACGAGCTGAGTTTGTAATTGACGTCGGTTTGTTGGCATTGGATGAAAGTTTTTATCCACCAGAATGCCATGATTATGAATTAGAACTGGAAGTTAAAGATGCCGCAACTGGTCATGATGATTTTAAACAACTGTTAAAAACATTAGCAGTTACCTATGCTCCGGCAGAGAACAAAATTAGTCGGAGTCTTAAAAAAGTTCAAAGTTAAAAACTATTTATTTTCATTTTTTCTACGTTTCTGCTAAGTTGAATTAGCGGGAAACAACTCAATTTGTTGGAGGAGATTTAAGTGATTGAAATTTATTTGTTTGTCAATCCTCTAGGCGCTATCTGTTTAGGTTCAGAGCAGCATCTGTGGAATTTTGTGCAAACATCAGAACAAAAAATCCAATTTAGGTTAATGCCTTTAGTGAATATGCAAACAATCGATGCGATCTTAACACGCCAAGGAACAGCCAAACATGATATTGCTGCTAGAAATCAACTTTTTGAAAATACTTATTCTGCTGCTTTAGATGCCAAAGCGCTCCAACTGCAAGGCAAAAAGAAAGCCCGTGAATTTTTAATGCACATACAAGAAGCAGTTGCATGTAAGAAGCAAAAATATAGTCAAACTTTGGTGATTTCATTAGTCGAAGCTGTCGGTGGTGATGTAGAGATGTTTAAAGAAGATCGCCGTAGTGATTTAGTAAAAACGTTATTCCAAGAAGATCAAAATATCGCCAGAGAAATGGGAATTACTACTCACCCTTCTGCCGTTGTTTACAACTATGCCTGTGAACGAGATTATGGTGTGTTATTAGAAGGCGCACAAGCATTAGCAGACATTCCTCGACTTTGTCAAATCGACCAAGAAAATTATCAAATTTTTCATATCGATGGTTACCTACAACGGAAAAATGAGCGTCGAGTTACACATGATACCAAACATCTAAAATTAATGTAATAAAAAATCTGAGATAACCGTCAAACTGACTTTTATCCCAGATTTTATTTTTATAATGTCGTTACTAACGTTTCTAATTCGCTTAGTCGTTGTTCAAACATCTTCATAGCATCTTCGATATAATCTGCTTTAGTCATGTCCACGCCAGCTTTTTTCATTACTTCAATTGGATAATCACTATTTCCAGCTTTTAAATAATTCAAATAGTGATCTAGAGCACCATCTTCTTTTGCCAGTATTTTTTTAGCTAAAGCTGAGGCTGCTGAAAAACCAGTCGCGTACTGATAAACATAATAATTGTAGTAAAAATGCGGAATTCGCGCCCATTCCAATTTAATCTCTTCATCATTTTCTACATCTGGTCCATAATACTTGGTATTCAAATCTCCATAGTAATCACTCAAATACTCACTAGTTAAAGGCGTTCCTTTTGCATCTGCTGTATGAATAAAATGCTCAAACTCGGCAAATTGAGTTTGACGGAAAATTGTTCCTTTGAAACCATCTAAATAGTGATTCAAGACGTAAGCCCGTACTTTAGAATCTTTTTCTGTTTCTAATAAATATTCTGTTAAAATATTTTCATTCGTTGTAGAAGCAATTTCCGCTAAAAAGATGGAATAATCTCCGTAAACAAATGGTTGATTACTACGCGTAAAATAGCTATGAACACTGTGTCCCATTTCATGGACTAAAGTAAACAATTGATCAAGAGTGTCATGCCAATTCATTAAAATGTATGGGGCTGTATCGTAAGCACCAGAAGAATATGCCCCACTGCGCTTGCCTTTATTTTCAATCACATCAATCCATCGGCTTGAAAAAGCTTCTTTGACAATCTCATTGTATTCCGGTCCCATAATCTGTAGCGCTTCTTTGGCTTTTTTTACAGCTTGTTCATAAGTATAACTAATCGGTGCCTCACCAAGAACAGGCGTATACATATCGTACATATGCAATTTATCCGTCGCAAGTAATTTTTTCCGTAAAGCAACATAGCGATGCAATAACGGCAAATGTTTATTAACAACTGTTACTAATGTATCATAGACACTTTCAGGAATATGATTATTACTTAAAGATGCTTCTCTAGCTGAGGAATACTTTCTTACTTTTGCTTTAAAATTGTGTCCTTTGACGTGTGAGCTTAATGTTTGCGCAAACGTATTACGAAACTGACCATAAATACGATACAATCCCTTAAAAGCAGCTTCTCGTACATTACGATCAGTTGCCTCCATTAATTGACCATAGACACCATGGGATAATTGAATTTTCTCACCGTCACTGCCTTCAATTACCGGAAAAACAAGATCAGCGTTATTTAACACAGAAAAAATATCATCTGGCGCATTAAAAATCTCACTTGCACCGGCTAATAATTCTTCTTGGTCTGCTGGTAAAATATGGGCGCGGTTATCGACCATTTGTGCAACATAATGACGATAAATTGCTAGTTTTGGCTCTTCTTCAAAATAAGACCAAATCTGACTATCAGACAATGTTAAAACTTCTGGCTCAAACCAAGAAATTGCTGCACTACTTTCTGCTAATAAACTACTAGCTCTTGCATATAGCCCTTGATATGTGGTATTACCTGTATCTTGGTCATTTTTCAAGTGACTATAAACATATAACGTTTCTATTTTACGATAAACAGTCAAACAAAATTCCAAAGCTTGTAAAAATGCTGTCGAACCATTCGCTAAGGTTCCTTTGTATTTATCTGCTTGTTTTAATTCTTCCTTCAACTCAGCAAAGGCTGTGTCAAAAGCTTGATCATTAGCAAAAATTGGTGTTAAATCCCATGTCATTTCTTCTGGCAAGCTCTCTCTGCTCGGTAATTGTGTTGTCGCCATAATTGAAACCTCCTGATAGTTACTTAAACGAGAATTCCATATCCTCGATTACTCTCTATACTATCATAATTAGCTTTTTTTGGCGGCAAAAAACTTCTTTTACTTGGGGTATTTCACTGGTTTGCTAAGCACTGACATTCTAAGTAGATTTCTTTTAAAATTAACTTTTGTGAGATTAATGGAAAATTCCACTGCCAATTGAGTTGGGCTAAACCTTGCAACCATTGCTGACAAGTTTTCGTACGTAAATACAAAAAACGGAGAAATAATAGTTCATGCTCAAAGAAAAAATGATAACGACTTTTGGTGTAACACCAAAAGGGCAAGTCCAACAAGTTACCGCTATTCAAATAAAAAAATTGTTGCAATCGCAAAAAACGTGGCTGCTGTTGAAATAGACGTTGGCGTAAAAAATGTTTATAGGACATGCTAGGCCAATGAGTTTTGCTAAGTGTCAACCCGAATAAATCAGATTGTAATGCTGGAACTGCATTATTTTCAGTTATATTTTGGCACTGCCAATTATACCCGTGTTTAAAATTCCAGCTCGTAAGATAATAGACCCTGAGCTGTTTTGCTTGAGTATCCAAATGCCATAAATACACTGTCTTATCCCAATAACAAAAAGCTTTTTGCAACTGACTCAGCTGCTGTTTAGGGATAAAATTTCTCCCCACAATCCACCAAGGCTGATAATGAAAAGATTGATAGTTTAGTGTCCTTTTTTTCAGACGTTCCAATTCCAATGGTGAACATTGAAATTCAACAGCTGTTTTCATAAAAAGCAAATCTGGTCGTTGCTTTAATTGCGGCAAATAGACTTCCAATTGACTATTCTTTAATCGTTTGTGGAGCCACTCTTTGCCAGTAATATGCTCTTTGGTTTCACCTTCTGACAATGTTTTACAGGATTCTTTTTGATAATGCGCAAAATGTGCGCATTGCTTTTTTCCTTGTTTTAAGCAAACCGGTCTCTTACAAACTGGACAATGATACTCCTCATCTTTTATTGCAGCTAAAGCAACGACAAACTCTCCTTTTTTATTTCTGGCGATTAACATTTTTTATCCCCCAAAAATAATTTACGCAATAATTTCACGATAACAAAAAAAGACCTGGAAAAATTCCAGATCTTTTTTAGAAATAACGACGAGTGATTTCTAAAGCATCTTGTTCCATTAAGAGTTTGCCGTGTTCAGCTAATACTTCTGGTGTTACTTGGCTCAGACGAGCAAACTCACTTAGACAAGCTAAGTAATCATCAATTTGATTTTTCAACAGGTATTCATCTGTAAAACGGACTTCCAAGAAATAAAAATGATTTAACTCATAAAGATTACTTACAATATTTTCACTATCAAATTCATGAGCTAGTTGAATCATCTGTTCAAAATCTATCATTTCAAAGACATATTCGCGTTTAATATCTGTTGTTTCTTCTTCTGTTTCTTCGACTTCTTGTAATTGTTCGGCAATATGTTTTTTCAAGAAATCACTCACCTCTTCAGGGCTGCCATCAGCAATTTGTTCCAAGTTAGTAAATTCTTCGTTGGGAATATTTTTACTGATAAATAACTCCAATCCATCACCCTTTGGTAAAACTTGGAAAGTAACAGCTTCACTGCCTTTGAATTCCTCGTTAACGTCCACTTCTTCTAAAATACTATAAAAGAAGCTTTCAATTTCATTGTGGTTACCTAATAAATCCAAAAAGGTAATTCCCCGGGCAGCTAAATCTTCGCTTTTAATGAGAACACGAATTGTATTTTCGTTAATATGTTCCATTTCCATCTTAGCTACACCTCGCTTTTCTAACATTATAGCTACATTGTAACGGAACCTTATCAAATGTAAAGAAAAACCTCGTGATTTACTAAATCTTAAAAGAGTCCGCATAATATGGCTTCAAAAATATCGATTTACTAAAAAAAAGAATGCATAAAAAATATACAAAAAAACTGCCACGCTTTAGCGTAGCAGCCCTAAATTTTATAATCCAGCCATTAATTGTGCATGTCGTAATTCTAATTGGCGTACTTCTCTTGGTAAGAAACGTCTAATTTCGTCTTCGTTAAAACCAACTTGTAGACGCTTTTCATCAATCATAATAGGCCGACGTAACAAACCAGGATTATTTTGTACTAAATCCAACAATTCTTTTAATGGTAATTCATCTAAATCAATATTCAATTTTTGGAAGACCTTTGACCGTGTCGAAATAATTTCTTCGGTTCCGTCTTCTGTCATTTGCAAAATCGCCTTTAATTCAGTGATATTCAAAGGTTCTGAAAAAATGTTGCGTTCTACAAAGGGAATCTCGTGCTCTTGCAACCACGCGCGAGCTTTTCTGCACGATGTACAGCTAGGGGAAGTATAAAGTGTCAACAACGTGTATCACTCCTTTTTATTATATAAGTAACTTCTTTGTGCATCACTTATAATTTCATCTGAGTTCATTATACCCAATAAAAAAAAAAAATACTACCCTTTTCTCAAAAAAAGTTTTAAAAAATTAAAGTTATCTTAATGACACATTCCTAAATTACTTACGTTTTCATTCGTTTTCACGTTAAAAAGATTAGAATTATCAAATTTAAATGCCATTTATTTGCTTATATATAGCACGTTCAAAAAATGAAAAAATCAGTGTAACACATAGAGAAAATCCGTTATATAATTATGTCATTTCGTTTTTTAAAATTTGTTGTATTTACACTAATAAATTTGTCTAGACAAATTTATTAGCCTTTATCGCACTTTCAAAGACTATTTTTTGCAAATAATCAAAAAGAGGGCCAATTTCAAAAAAAAATGCGTTATTTTCTTTTGAAATTTATAGAACTATCTGTAATAAATTACTAACAAAAAATCAGTAGTAAGATTGTGAAAATATCATTTGAAAAACTATTTTTTTTAATTTTTGTTGAAAAACGCTATTTTATAAAAAAGATTAAAACATAAAAACCCTTCCTAGTGTTTTTTGTCTTTTTTTCTTTAAATTAACTTAATTTTTGATAAATTCTCCCGAAAAATTATTAATACGTTTGTGCAATTTATTTTTTTAAATTACCACCAATAATTTTAAGTAAAAAGAACTGTAATAGTCTTAAGCTTATTAAACAAAGGTTGGTTCTTAATTAGGTAAAGAAAACCTTTATAAATCAACATTTTGCTCTTTTAAACAGCTATTCTTTTCGTTAGAATGAATCAGGATATTATGAAATTTGCAGAAAATTTGAAAGGAATGGCCTTTTTTGATTAACGCAATTGTTTTTGACGTCGATGATACAATTTATGATCAGCAACAACCTTTTCGCAACGCTGTCCACCGTATTATTCCTTTGGTAGAAGATGATGATATGTACGACCTTTATATCCGTTTTCGTTTCCATAGTGATGAAACGTTTTGTAAAGTTACAAACGGAGAATGGACATTAACCTATATGCGCAACTATCGCATTATGGAATCTTTAAAAGATTTAGATTATCCCCAAATCACTGAAGACACTGCATTGGAATTTCAAAAAATTTATGAAGAAGAACTCGATAATATCGTCATGCACGCTACCGTTTTAGAAACTTTAAATTTTTTAAAGTCGCAGGATATTCCTATCAGTATTATCACAAACGGACCCACTGACCATCAGTATAAAAAGGTGGTGCAACTCAATCTCAATAACTGGGTCAAAGATAATAATGTTATTATTTCGCAAGCGACAGGATTTGAAAAACCCGATCGTAGAATTTTTCAGCTTGCTGAAAAAGAATTCAATCTTACGGCAGAAAAAACATTATACGTCGGTGATAGCTTTGAAAATGACGTTATCGGATCTAAAAGTGCTGGTTGGAAATCACTTTGGTTTAATCACCGCAATCGAAAAATTCCAAAAGGCAAACAAGCCATTCACGATATCGAGCTAACTTCATTTGACCAATTAGCACCAACAATTAAAGCAATTTTTGCTAAATAGCATTCTTTATAATAGATAAAAAGCAGATGGATTCTCTTTTAAAGAGTCCTCTGCTTTTTACTAGCGCTAACATTAATTTTATTCTCCTGCACTTAAAATCATGCGAATATCTGCTTCTGTCAATTGCTGTAATTGAGTTTCATTACCTTGGATGACTTTTTGAAAGAGTTCACGCTTGTCTTGTTGCAAGGCATTCATCCGTTCTTCAATAGTTCCTTCGGCAATCATACGCCATACTTCAACAACTTTTTCTTGGCCAATACGATGAGCTCGACCAGCTGCTTGTTCTTCTACAGCAGGATTCCACCATAAATCATAGAGGATAACTGTATCTGCACCTGTCAAATTCAAACCGGTTCCCCCAGCCTTTAACGAAATTAAAAAGACATCTTTTTCTCCTTGATTAAAAGCATCCACCATTTTAATACGCTCTTTTGGTGGTGTGCTTCCACGCAAATAAAAGCTATTATAGCCCAGTTTGGCCAGTTCTTCTTCAATAATGGATAGCATACCGGTAAATTGAGAAAATAATAAAACCCGTCGGCCGTTCTCTTGTGCAGCTTGTATTAAATCTTTTACTTGCTCTAATTTACCAGAAGTACCTTCATAGTCATCAATGAAAAGTTTTGGATCACAACAAATTTGACGCAACCGGGTTAAGCCGGCCAAAATACTGATACGATTTTTTTTGAATGCAGCTGCATCCATTTGACTGATTTCCTCACGCATTTGACGCAAATAAGCTAAGTAAATCTTCTTTTGATCTTCTGTCAAAGCACTGTAATAATTGGTTTCCAGTTTTTCTGGTAGATCTTTTAATACTGTCGCTTTATCACGACGCAAAACAAATGGCTTGATCATTTGAGCAATTTGTTCTGCTGATAGCTGCCGATAGCGTTGCTGACTTGGGAAAAAACCTGGCATAATCATTTCAAATAAAGACCACAATTCTTCTAAATTATTTTCAATCGGAGTACCACTTAATGCGAAACGATGTGGAATAATCAGCGAACGCAACGCTTTTGCGGTTTTCGTAGCCGCATTTTTTACCATTTGTGCTTCGTCTAAGATCAGTTGATCTAAAGTTAGTTCTTGATAAAGTGCGATATCTTGACGCAAGCTGGCATACGAAGTGATGTAAATATCCATCGGTTGACTTAAACAGTGCATCCGCTCTTGTTTATTTCCTCCCACAACTACCGCATTTAAGCCTGGGGCAAACTTTTTCAATTCTGCTAACCAGTTAAAAGTTAAACTAGCTGGCGCGACAATCAGCGTGGTTTTGTCAGTATCTGCTTGTTTTTCAGATAAAAGATAAGCTATCGTCTGTAGTGTTTTTCCTAGACCCATTTCATCAGCTAAAATACCGCCAAATTGATAATGCGATAGCATTTTTAACCAACGAAATCCCGTTACTTGATATGGTCGTAAATCAGCATGCAGACCTTGGGGCAATTCAGCTGGATAATTTTCTGGATGTGTCAAATCTTTTGCCATTTGAGTAAAGGTATCGCTAAAAGATACTTTCGCAGCTTTTAGTTGTTCTTGTAGGACTAGTCCTTGGTTTAATGGCATTTTTATTATGCCGTCTTGACTATTTGTTTGGCGTAGTTTTTGCAAAACAGCACTGGTTTCTTGAAATTCTGGTGTTTCTAGTGAAAGAATTTGGCCATTGCTCAATGTATAAAAAGCATCTTGATTAAGCAGGCTTTGTAAAATATTATCAATTTCTTTTTCTCCAATGCCAGATATATCAAAATGAACATCCAGCCAAGAACCATCACTATCAACTTTGACTTCTGGTTCAATTTTGTGAGCGTCTAAATAAAGTTCCCGCAGTTTTTTACCCAATTTAACTGTACCGAGTTGTTGTAAAGTAGGTAGTTCACGAGTGAAGAAATAATACAATGCACTTGCTGTTGGCAATTCTTTACTAAAACCATTATTATTTTCCTCATAACCTTGTTGTTGCAACAAGTGACGTGCTCGATCTTCTTTTTGATAATCTCGTAACACTTCAGGTTGGTTTTCGTGGCTGACATTATGGGCAGGATCGCTTGAAAAAATTGCAGAGCCATAGGCAAATTGCAATTCAACAGCGATTTGGCCTTTTTTCTTTCGTAAAATAAAGCTAATCGTTAAATCTTCATCACTAATATATTCATAGACTTCTTTAGCTATTGTAACTTTCCCAATTTGCCGCAATAAAGGTAAGACTTGTTTAAATAAAATTGATAATTCTTTTTTTGCATAGACTATCTCTTTTTTTTCAATCCGTTTTAACAACTGGTCCAACGTAAGATAGATTTCTTGTTGTGAACTAGACAGCGGGTGAATTTTCTCATCCATCACTCCCCAGTGATAGTAGTTAAACACTTGATCATAATTTTTTTCAATAGATAAGATAAATTGATCTGCTGTTTTCTTAACTGCAAAAGCAAGGGGTAATTTGTTCTCAGAAAATGTAATCGGACTTATTTTCTTTTCGTTGTAAGTGAATGTACCACCCAAATTCCCCAGCATTTCCAATAATCTTTGTCCCCATCCAATCGGAACCAGCAAATACTTTTTATCTAATTTTCCATTGACTAAAATTCCGGTCTGTCCCATTAATTGCTGTGTTTGAGCCATTCCCCATAAAACATCCAAGGCTTCATTTACATCATTTGTAAAAGCTCTTGGTTCAATTAAAAAACTATGTTGTTTATTAATTAAAATCTTTTTATGCTCAGAGTAAGCTTGAAGAAACTTATAAACGTTTTTAACGATATAATTTCGCGCAACACCACGCTGGCCAACTTTTAAACTAACACCAAAAACTGCTAACTCTTTATGGTAAGGATTCGTTTCAATTGCTTCAATATTAAACTGTAGTCGTAGTGGAACGACTGCAGTTTCTACGACGGGTAATTTTAATTTAGCAAATCCATTTGTAAACATTTCTGCTGTTGAAAATTTACTTTTGACAGGCATTTCCATGCTGCTCATAAACCGTGTTTTCCCTTGTTGTCGCAAAAAGAGTTCCACTGCCACCGTATGTTTACAATAATGGTGTTCTTCCCAATATGGACATTGGCAATAATCTTCTTCTTTAGCCGTAGCATCCAAATCCACTAGATATTCTTCACTACCTAATACAACAGCATGCCAGACTTTATTGGCCGGATCCGGCGTTACTGATAGTACTCTTCCTTCATTGAGGTATGTTCGCCCTCGTTCAATCACTTTTTCAGGAATACTCCACTTCACCCAAATCTCTCCCATCTACTATTTGCAAACAGCTTAAGCTGCTATTTTCAAGCTAAATTCAATGTAATTTTACTTTGACCAGCGCCATTTGTTTTAACATTTATCTGTCGACCAATTTTTTCTTTTAGAGCTGGTACGTGACTAATTATCCCAATGAGTCGTCCCTCTGTTTCCAACGTACTCAAAGCTTCTAAAGCCATTTCTAGTGCCTCTTCATCTAAAGAGCCAAAACCTTCATCAATGAATAGTGCATCAAGAGCAATACCGCCTGTCCGATTTTGAATTACATCTGCTAATGACAAGGCTAATGCTAACGCTGCGATAAAACTTTCCCCACCAGATAATGTTTGTACTCGTCTCGCTTGTCCTGCGTTGTCATCATAAATATCAATATCCAAGCCTTTTTGCCCACGACCGCCATCTGACTTTTCTGCTAAACTAAATTGATAACGCCCGTTAGTCAACTGCTGTAGACGGACGTTAGCTAATGTCAAAATTTCGGCTAAATAGGCTTGTAAAACATAGCGTTCCAAACTAGTTTTATACATATTTTTACCACTCAGTACTTGACTTAACTGTTCTATTTCAGCTAACTCTGATAATGCTTTTTCATGGAAACTTACGAGCGTATTCAATTTTTCTAACAATTCCTGGTTATCCTTTTGTTGCTCTTTTAAAAGCAAAAGACGATTTTGACTCTCACTTAGTTGCACTTGAACTTTTTTATAAACGGTTGCAAGTTCCGCCAGTTGCGGCATTTCTTTTCCTTTTAACTTTGCTTGCAATTTTTGTTTTTGCTCTGTTAAAACGAATACCTTGTTTTCGTATGTTTGAATTTCTGCCGTTAGTTCATCTAATCTCTTTTCATCGACAACTAGTTTCATTACTTGTTCTTTAGAAAATTCTCGAGGTGCACGTGTGAGATTAACTTCCAATTGTTGTGTTAAGCGCATTACTTCTTCTATTGCTTCATTATGATAACCACTTATTTCTTTAATTTGAGCACTATAACTTTTGGCTGTAGCTTTCAGTGTTTCACCAGCAATCCGATCTTCTTGCAATTGATGGTTTAATGCTGCAATCAAATCTGTATAAGTTTTAATTTTCTGCCGTAAAACAGCAGCGTTACTTTTACCCACTTGGGTCTGCAAGCTTTCGACTTCCCCTTTAAATCTTTCTAAGCCGTTAATTTGCTCGTGATAGCGCTCTGTCCAGTGAGTTAGTTTATTATTTTGCTCGTCTAGTTTTTGTTTTAACTCAGTCTGTTCTTCCCTAGCTTTTTGAATTTCCTCACCTAAACGCTCTTGTTGCTCATAAAAGGATGCAATTACTGGAAATATATCTTCTTTTTCTTCAATTGTTTGCCAAGTGGAAAAATCGAGCTTAATTTTTTCTTTTAAAGCTGCCATTTCTACGTTTATTTCGCTGAGACTCTTTTCTATTTTTTGCTGTTCTTCTGTCAGCTGTTCTTGTTTGGCAACAGTACGCGTAAGCTCCTTTGTCAAATTTGTTTTTTCTTCTTCAGCAGCGTTTAAAGCGGCTTCACTTTCTTTGACTGTAGCTAAGTCCATATTCTGATGCATAATATTCGGGTGTTCTGTTGCTCCACAAACTGGACAAGCTTCGCCAGCAACCAAATCTAAACTTAATCTGGCAATCATTGCTTTGGCATAGTTACTTTTTTGGAGGAGATAATTTTCTTTTGCCTCTGCTACTTCTGTTTCTAGTTTACTTTTTATTGCTTGTATTTTAATAAATTCTTTCCTTGTTAGGCGCAATTGCTCTAATATAGAAGTTTGTGTTTTGTCTAGTTTTTCATAATCACTGACACTTTGTAAGATTTTTGCTAGTGCAGTCATCGTGGTTTGCCATTGATCGCTCTTTTTAGTTAACTGCTCTTTTTGAAAAATAGACAACTGCAAAGCAGCAATATCCTGATTAATGCTTACTAGTTTTTCTTGTGTCTTATCACTTGTCTTCTTTTGAGCCAAAAGCTTTTCTGTTTGTTCCTCCAACAGCTCCGCTTGGGGTAACTTCACTTCTAAACTATGGAGTTTTTTCTTTGTTTCTTCTAAATTTGTCGTTGCCGTTTGTATAATTTCTCTTTGCTCTTGCCAACTTTCAAGCATCTGAGCATTTTTTCCTGCCTCTTTTTTTGCAATAGCAAGCTTATCTGCTTGAAGATCAACTTTGGCTGTTGCCAACTTGATAGAATTCACCAATGGCATTTGTTCTTGTAGCCATAAGAGCCACTTTTTTTCAGTTTCTTTTTTACTTATAGCTATTTTTTTGGCATCTAGCTCAATTTCTTGCAATAAGAGTTTATCTAATTCGTCAAAGCTGCGTTTTACCTCTTCTGCTTGATAATATTGTTTTTCGGCTTTATTTTTCGCTACGACTAATTCAGAAACAATTTCTGTTTGACGAGTGATTGTTGCTGTTAAAGCTGTTAAATCTTGTTCCCAAGCAGACTTCGCTTCCGTCAAGCTTGGAAATACTGCGGCTTCTTTAAACCACTTAAAATTATCAATTAAAGCATCCGCTTGATTTTGCTTTGCTTGAATGTTTTCGCTTTTACTCCTTGCCTGCTCTTTTAACCAAATTTGCAGATTCTGATAAATTTCTGTATCAAATAAACGCCGTAAAACTTGTTCCTTATCGGTACTAGAAGCAATTAGAAAATTACGGAATTCTCCTTGTGGTAGCATAATAATTTTAAAAAATTGCTCGGCAGTTAAATGTAGCAGTTGATACAATTCTTGGTCGACATTCTTGGTATACTGTCTTTTTTCATTTCCAGCCTCATCATAGACAGTTAAAATCGTTTTACCAGCTCTTTTTGTCGTACCATTGCCTCGCTTTTTGGCAACTTCTTGTTCAGGACGCCGAATTACTTCGTAAAGAAGTCCGCCGTGACTAAACGAAAAAGTGACTTCTGTTTCTTCTGTATCTTTTGCAAAAAGTGAACGCATTTCTTTACCACTACGAAGTTTACCAGAAGTTTGCCCAAATAAAGCAAAAGTCATCCCGTCAAAAATCGTTGTTTTACCTGCGCCAGTTTTCCCACTGACTAAAAACAGTCCTTGATCTAAAAAAACACCAAATTCTACTGTTTCATCCAGATAGGGTCCAAAATTTTTCATGCGCAAAGTACGTGGTTGCATGGCTGCTGTCTCCTCCTTGTTAAATCCCCTTCATTGCTGCTATCTAAAAAATTAATCTTCATTTTCGGTTAATTTTTCTACTGCCTGAAATCCCCTTTTTAACCATTTTTCCTGCCGATCAGTCAACTTTTCATGCGTCATCTCAGCAAAAAAATCTGTAACAATTTCAGCTGGCGTTTCTGCTCTTTCTTGCAGCTTTGTCAATTGGTTTTCCCTTTCAAGTTGATTTAAACGCTCAATACCTAAAAGGCGAGGATAGATGGCACGTAGTTGGTTCATCAAATTGGGAATAACACTACGATCGGTTAACTGGATGTGTAAAAAATCTTCTCGTACAATCTTTTGATAAAAAGCTGGCGCTAATAAATCCTCATAACTGGCTGTTAACGTGTGCACATCATGTAACGGTTGTAAAGGATAAAAAGCACGCGAAAAGTCACTCGTATCTATAATATAAACGCCTTTTGTTTGTTTTTCTTCTGAAATGGCGTATTTTAACGGAGCCCCACTATATTGGACTGTCGGATGATTCAAAGCTTGATGATTATGCAAATGTCCCAAAGCAACATAATCAAAAGCCGCTAACAAATCGGTCGGTACGCTGTCTAAACCGCCCACGGTAATCTTTGTTTCAGACTCGCTTGTACTACTACCCGCTGCAAAAAAATGTCCCACTAAAACGTGCTTTTTATCCGGTTTAAAATGGCTTTGCATTTCTGCGATTACTTTTTTCATAGCGACATCTAACGTCTTAATACTGTCATCTTCAAAATATAACCGTGCACTAAAAGGTTCAAAATACGGTAAGAGAAAAAACTGTGTATCTGCTAATTCCACCGGTTGAAACGCTTCTGACAATTCTGTGTGTAAATAAAAATTGGTCTGCTTAAACCACGGTGTACCAAAATTTAAACGCTCACAGCTATCATGATTACCCGAAATTGCTAATAATGGTAATTTATTTTTTAGGTTAAAAGCAACAATTTTTTTATTGAATAGATTAACGGCATCCACTGCTGGCACTGCACGATCGTATAAGTCGCCGGCAATTACAACTGCATCGACTTTTTCTGACAAAGCTAACAATAAAATTTGATCAATAGCTGCATTTTGCTCCGTTAAGAGATCAAAACCATTTAATTTTTTTCCGATGTGCCAATCTGCAGTGTGTAAAAAACGCAAGAGATTCTCCAACCTTTCTAAAAAGCATCTTCAGACCATTATAACACTTTCCTCCCTTTTTCAAAAAGTCGTGTCTACGCCAGATAAAAATAGATAGATCAGCGATTATCAGCTTTTGCTTTCTTTAGCAAATCATTAAAATTTTGCTCTATAACAAAAATGCCAGCGTAACATACGCTGGCAAAAAATTTACTTAATAATATATTTAAAATTTGGATCAATTGCGTGATCCAGCTGATCAAAAGCTGTTTGAATACGTTTTTCTACTACGGCCATGCCTTCTTTATCAATTTTTTTCACATCGCTAATATCAATAGGCTCACCAAATCGCATCGTAACTTTTTTTCGTTTTAATAAATCTTTAAAGGTCAGTGGCCCTTGATAAACACACGGAACAATTTTAACTTTAGCCATTTTAGCAATTAAAGCCATTCCACCCTTTAACTCCGTTGCGTGTCGGGTGCCGCTGGGAAACATAATTAAACTCAAATCTGAATTTTTTAATAGCTTCACTGGTGTTTTAATCGCTGAGGGACCAGGTTTCTTGCGGTCAACTGGAAAAGCATTAGCATGAAGGAGAATAAAACGCAAAATAGGATTTTTGAATAATTCTTCCTTGGCCATAAAGCTGAACTTTTTCGGTCTAGCGCCTACTGCCATGTACAAAGGGTCCCACCAAGTCCGATGAGGTGCAACTAAAATATAATTTTCATTCTGGGGTAACGCAGCCTTATTTTGAAATTCAGAATTACCGTTTAGTACAAATAATAAAAAGCGGACAATTCCCCGCATCATGGTAAAAAACATCTGATCTCCCTCTCTATTCATCTTGGTATCTGCAAGTGAAATCTTAATGGATCTGTACCGTAACATACAATTATTTCACACTTATACTACTATTTCAAATGCAACACGGTCTAAGTATGCAAAAAAAAAATTCTTTTGACAAGCTTTTTTTCTCAATAGTTGCACCACTTTGCCAGTCGGGTATAATACGAGTAGAGATTTCCAATTAAGAAAAATGCAGGTGTAAATGGTGTTAAATAAAAATGAACGTATTGACGCATTATATGCAGAAGGAATTAAGATTATTCAAAGTAAAGATGTCTTTTCCTTTTCTATTGATGCTGTCTTACTTGCCAACTTTCCCAATATCCCAAAACGAGGGAAAATCGTTGATTTGTGTGCCGGAAATGGCGCCGTCGGACTTTTTGTCAGTCATAAAACAAATGCCCAAATTGATCAAATCGAAATTCAACCGCGTTTAGCTGATATGGCACAGCGCAGTATTGCTTTAAATCATTTGGAAGAACAGTTGAAAGTTTATGAACTGAATTTAAAAGATAGCCTATCTGTCATCAAAAAAGATTCGGTGGAACTGGTCTTATGTAATCCACCTTATTTTAAAAATCTTCCTACTAATGAAAAAAATCCGAATCCTCATTTAGCTATTGCCCGCCACGAAATTCATGCGACACTAGAAGATGTCATTGACGTCTCTAGCCAAATGCTAAAAATGAATGGACGTTTAGCTTTAGTTCATCGACCAGATCGTTTTTTAGAAATTTTAGAATTAATGCAGGATTATCGTATTGCACCAAAACGCGTTCAATTTGTCTATCCAAAAGAAAATAAAGATGCCAATATTGTTTTGGTGGAAGGAATTAAGGATGGTAAAAAAGATGGATTTAAAATTTTACCACCCCTAACTGTCTATTCAAACACAAATGAATATACACCAGCTATTAAGGCGATGCTTTATGGCCAGTAAGCATTATTTTTACGTCCTCTTATGCCATGATAATACTTTTTATGCTGGCTATACGACAGATTTATCCCGCCGGTTAAAAGAGCACAACGACGGCGTAGGAGCCAAATATACTCGGTTAAAAAAAAGACGCCCGCTACAAATGGTCCACGCAGAAGTTTTTCCTGATCGCAGTAGTGCAACTAAAGCTGAAGCTGCCTTTAAAAAATTAAGTCGTCTTCAAAAAGAAACTTATTTAAAAGCGCATAAAGAACAAAACCAACTTGAATTAAATCGTCTATAAGAGGATTCTCTTATTGCTAGAGGATCCTTTTATAGTACCATTAAAACAAAAAAAGGAAGATGAATAGGTTGCTGTTGGTTATGACTATGATTGCAACATTATCTATTCAAAAGAACCTTGTACCATCACGGTGATGGTACAAGGTTCTGGCTATGAGCTTATCTCTTTATTTCAAGAGATGTCTACCAAATCATGAAATAAAAACTACCCAAAAGGACCACTAGCAAAGACAAAATGATGCCTTTTACCACTACTCCTCCTTTGGGTAGTTTATTGTCCAAAACTCCCTACTAAAACACCAAGAAAGCTTAAAAATAAGCCTCCACCATAAGAAACTGCAAAATAACGATAAAAAAGTTTGGGCTTTGCCTGCCACAAAGTTAACAACTCAAAATTAAAAGTAGAAAACGTTGTATATCCGCCCATCATGCCCGTTCCTAAAAATAAATAAAGGGAATCGTTTAAATGAAGACCAGAAAATATCCCTAAGATAAAAGCACCTGTCAAATTAATAATTTGCGTTGCCCACGGATAAGGATGTGGTCTTTTTTCAAAAAAACGATTGATAGCAAAACGTGCCATTGCTCCTAGCGCAGCACCAAAACCAACTAGCAGCATCCTCATGCCAAGTCCTCCTTATGTGGCTTTGGTCGCCATACTTTTTCTCCCAGATAGGCCATTAAAATCCCTCCGAAAACAGATAAAACTAAATACAAAAACGCCAATAAAATATTTGTTTCAAAAAGTTTTATCGTATCTAAAGCAAAGGAAGAAAATGTTGTAAAAGCACCAAAAAAACCAGTCCCAACGCCTAGAATTAACCGTCCATTAAGATTTTGATCGGCCATAATATGCTTTACTAGCCAACTAAATAAAAAACAACCCAATAAATTGGCGACTAGAGTTCCTAAAGGAAACCCACTGACTGCGGGTAAACTTAAACCCAATAAATAGCGCGCATTGCCTCCAAAAAAAGCAAAGAAAGCAACAATTAAGTAATCCACTCAAATGCCCCCTTTTCAAAAAAGTTTTCCTACTTAAAAAAGTAGCACAAAAAAACCAAGAGTAACAGTTGCAACCCTTGGCTTTTAAGCTTATTTATTTAGCACGTTTAAGGTAAGTACCTTCTGCTGTATTAATTTCTAAACTTTCACCAGCTTCAATAAAATCTGGCACGTTAACAACTAGTCCTGTTTCCATCGTAGCGGGTTTACCAGATCCTGTTACAGTGGCACCTTTAATTGAAGGTTGTGTTTCTGCAACAACTAAAACAACAGTCGTTGGTAATTGTACTCCAATTACCTCTGAGCCGAAGAATTGGATTTTAACTTCCATATTTTCTAATAAATATTTCATTTCTTCTTCGATGGTTTCAACTGGAATTTCATATTGTTCATAAGTTTCTAAATCCATGAAAAATGCGGTATCATCCATCGTATATAAATATTGGACAGGTTTTGTGTCGATGTGAGCTTTTTCAAATTTTTCATCAGGTCGTAAAGTTGTATCATACGTCGCACCTGTTCTAACATCACGAAGTTTCATTCGCATTACTGTATTACCTTTACCCGGTTTATGATGACTCGCATCTAAAACTTTAATCAATTTTCCGTCTTGGACAAATGTCATCCCTGCCCGTAAATCACTTGCTGCAATCATTGTATAAATCCTTCTTTCTTGTTATAAAATTCTTTTTCATTGTAGCAAACAAGAAGCGTTTATGCTAGTTTTAGTCAAAATTCTCTTTTATTGACTTTTATTTTCGAATGTAGTTGGGATCATATTCATCCGTTTCAATATAAATGTAGACTTTTTTATCAGGTAAATTTCGTCGAATTTCTTCTTCAATCATATTTACCACAGTATAGCTATGAGCTTCTTCTTCATCAATAATATCAATTTTAGCTGCAATCATAATTTCTGTTGGCCCCAAGTGAACAGTCTTAATATCAATCAGACGTTTTACTTCCGAACGAGAAAATGCTGCTTTAATTTTTTTCAAATCATTAGCAGTAACACTTTCACCGATAATCAAACTATAAAATTCACGGGCTAAAAAGACAGCGGCAAACATTAACAACAGCCCAATTAACAACCCACTCAACGCATCAAATAACGCATTGCCTGTTAACATGGTCAAAATAGTTCCGCCTAACGCTAACAATAAACCAATAACTGCACAAAAATCTTCAGTAAAGATAATTAAAATTTCACTATGGCGACTTTCTCTCAAAAAGTGAAACAATGGCAACTTCTCTTCATTTAATTCTTTAATTTCTTTAAATGCTATTCTTAGTGAACTGCCCTCTACGATCATCCCAAAAATTAAAATACCAATGACAAGCCATTGATTGCCAACTTCATGGGCAGGATGAAAAATTTTTTCCATCGCTTCCATTACACCCAAAGCTCCGCCACCAAAGAAAAGCA
Source organism: Enterococcus saigonensis (assembly GCF_011397115.1). Taxonomy (NCBI): domain Bacteria; kingdom Bacillati; phylum Bacillota; class Bacilli; order Lactobacillales; family Enterococcaceae; genus Enterococcus; species Enterococcus saigonensis. Next base: position 2,106,331 of record NZ_AP022822.1, read on the forward strand.
TCATCGCAACAATAGTACTAAAAAAATATTTTGCACGTCCTTCACCAAATTGATGCAATTGGCTAACTGGACGCGCGGCTCTCTTATCACCAATTAAAAGTAATGCCTGATTGCTACAATCCACAACACTATGAATACTCTCGTTTAACATTGCGGCACTACCACTTAATAAATAGCCGACAAATTTGCTGATTGCTACTAAAATATTGGCAATTAAAGCCGCAATCACAGCCATCATTCCCTGACCTTGTTCTTTTTCCATTCTTCTCGCCTCTTTCAATTAAATGAAATCTCTCCTTTATTATAAAGAAACTAGCAATTTAGCAAAAATATTAGTGCTTTTAAAACAAAATATTCTACAAAAATCAGCTTTTTTCCTACAATAGCCATAGGAAGTGACATTATGGAGACATTTACTAGCAGTTTTTTACTGCCCTCGTACGCTCAATTAGACCAAAATCAACAAAAGATAATAACAAAAATTGTAGATTTCAGTATCAAAAATAGTAGGCAATCTCAAACAACTGTCTTCGTTTTAAGTGGTGAAGCAGGTGTGGGAAAAAGCATTGTTTTAGCGAGCGCTTTTGAGAAAATACAAAAATTAAGTAGACAAGACGGTACAGCATTTTCTACTTTTGATAATAAATTACTCGTAAACCACAACGAAATGTTAAAAATTTATCAAGAGTTTGCGACAAAATCTCGTTATTTATACAAAAAAGATTTCACGAAACCAACACCTTTTATTAACCTGTATCAAAAAAAGAATAAGAAAGCTGATATTGTCATGATTGACGAGGCCCACTTACTTTTAACTAAATCTGATCCTTTTAATAAATTCCAACAGCAAAATCAATTGATAGAGATTTTGAAGTTAGCAAGAGTCGTAATTTTAGTTTTCGACTTCGCTCAGATAATAAAATTAAAAAGTTATTGGCAACAAGATTGGCTAAAAACACTACTACAAGATTATCCTACGCAGTACTGTCATTTAAACCAACAGTATCGACTACAAAATCCTCAAATCAACACTTGGATTAATGCATTTCTTCAAGGTCAATTAAAACCAAAGCCGGCAACCAAAAACTTTGAACTTGAATTTTTCGCTGATGGTATCCCTCTTTACGAAAAAATCAAAGCAAAAAATCAGGAGTTTGGCCTATCGCGCCTGCTAGCAACAACTGATTTTCCTTTCACTGTTTTCGATGATAAGATGTGGTTTGTTAGCGCGGGAAAATTAAAGCTACCGTGGGATAAAATAAATTTTACCGATCGCCCTTGGGCGGAGCGACCCGAAACGATTAATGAAGTTGGATCAATTTATACTATCCAAGGATTTGACTTAAATTATGCCGGCGTTATTTTAGGACCCAGTGTAAAATACAATGAAGAAAAGCAAGAAGTTTATATTGATAGTAGCCTTTACGAAGATCATGAAGCGTTCAAAAAAAGAAACGATTTACCCCCATCTTCATTAGCAAAAGCAAAAAACGAGATTGTCATGAACTCTATCAATATTTTATTAAAACGAGGAAAATATGGTTTATATATTTATGCCACTGATCCAGTATTAAGGCAACATTTACTTGCTCTAAACTAAAAATTAATAGTAGTTTTATTCTATTGTTGCTGGTTATAAAAAAAATAAGAAGTAAGGATAATTATCCTTACTTCTTATTTTTCTAATTTATTTTGCAATTCCTAATAAGGTCAAAATAATAATAAATAATGTTGGAATCATTTGATTAATAGAATTGAAAATCCAGTGGACAATCAGTGAACCCCAAATATTGCGATACACCAAATAGATTAACCCGAAGAAAAAGCCTACTGCCATATACGGAATCGTTGCATAAAGATTACCATTAAAATTAGCATAATGAATCAAACCAAATAAAACAGCTTGAACAAAAAGCATCATGATTCGAATTAAAGTATTAGGTGATTTCCCTACCAATAAATAGCGAAATACTAACTCTTCAGAAAATGGGGCAATAAACGAAGGCAGCGCGGCTAAAAATAAGGCTACTAACTGTAAGTTCCCTTGAAAATCATTTTGGGATACCGTCTCTCCAGAAGTATCCGCTGGAATTTTCATTAAATTGGCTGGCAAAGCGTCTCTAACAAATTGAATCAATAAATGACTAGCAACTACGAGAACAATAGCCAATAATAAATTTCGCCATAAATGCTGCCGGTATTCTTTCCATTGTGTTTTTAAATCTGATTTATACAAGGTTATTAACGTGAGAAATGCCAACACATTAATCACAATTACACCAATTAAAAAATAAAACGGATTTTCTTTAAAAAAAGGAATTCGTGTCAGATTATTACCAATTAACAACTCCAAAGGCAAAATAATCAAACCCAACCAATCTCTTCTTTCCCACTTTGCTTTCATTTATTTCACTCTTTTCCTAATGATTTTAGTAAATTCAGTGTAACAAAAGCATTTCAATTAGCCAAAAAAGAAATCTGAATTAAAATCTTTCCTCGTAATTATCACGTTTTATTCCAATACAAATAGAAAAGCATCGTAGGGAGCTAATGAAATTTTTTTGTCTAATGCTTGTTGGGAGGCTTCATTATTTGCAAGGCATAACCGCCAATTTCTTTGCCATATTTTTTTAGGCAAGGTCAGTGTTCGTTTTTTTTCACTGATATTAGTAAGGATTAAAAATTGCTTTTCTCCTTTTCTAAGGTAGGCAAAAATATCAGGATCATTTTGAGCGATTAATTCAAAAGCACCCGTTGCAAAAGTTTTCTCCTGTTTGCGAATTCGAATCAATTTTCGGTAAAAATTCCAGACAGAGTCAGTATCTTCAGTTTCTGCAATGACATTTATTTTCTTATAATTGGGATTAACTTCAAGCCAAGGTCTTCCTGTAGTAAAACCAGCATGTTCACTATCATCCCATTGCATTGGAGTCCGGGCATGATCGCGGCTCCACGCTGTTGCGAGCTTTAATGCTTCTTTCTTGCTTTTTTTCTCCGCCAAAAGACGCCGATAAAAAGAAAGAGTATCTTTGGCGTCCACTTCAGCAATTGTTTGAAAAGGATAATTTGTCATTCCTAATTCTTGCCCTTGATAAATAAATGGTGTTCCTCTTAACAAAAGATACATCATTGCTACCGCTTTAGCTGATTTTTTTGTTTCATTTCCTAAAATACTATTGAAACGCGGATTATCGTGATTTTCAATATAAAGCGCATTCCAGCCTTTTTCACCTAAATCTTTTTGCCAGCGAGCGATTACTTTTTTGAAACCTAATAAATCAATACGTTCCTCCCCAGGGATTCCTTTTCGAACATTATGTTCCAACTCAAAAATCATATCCAAATAACCATCTGAATCTGTCCAATTTACCGCTTTTTTACTCGAAACACCACTGGCTTCTCCGACTGTCATCACCTTGTATTCCTTAAAAATTTGTTGCAAGTCTTTCATATAGCTATCAATTCCTGCTACATTCATAAATGGTGCCCAAGGATTATCTTTAATTTTAAAATTCCAAGGTTCCTTTTGAATATGGCTAATAGCATCCAGTCGAAATCCATCAATTCCCAAGTCTAACCACCAACGAATCATTTGATAAATTTCATTACGTACAGCCTCATTTTTCCAGTTTAAATCTGGCTGTTCTGGTGCAAAAACATGAAAATAGGCTTGACCACTGGCTTCGTCTAGTGACCAAGTTGAACCCCCAAAAAAGCTTTGCCAATTATTGGGCAAATTTTGCTCCGTTGCATCTTGCCAATGGTAGTAATTGCGATACGGGTTATCTTTACCTTTTCTTGCTTGTACAAACCATGGATGTTGATCACTTGTATGATTCACTACCAAATCCAAAATAACTTTTAGATTTTCTTTATGACAAGTGGCCAAAAGCTCTTGAAATTCCGCCATGTTGCCATATTCTGCTGCAATATCTTTGTAATCAGAAATATCATACCCGTTATCTACATTGGGAGATTTATATATGGGATTCAACCAAATGAAATCAATTCCTAATTTTTTTAAATACGGGATTTTTGTAATAATGCCTTTAATATCTCCAATTCCATCACCATTGCTATCGTAAAAACTGCGTGGATAAATTTGGTAACCTACTGCATTTTGCCACCAATTGTTCATGACTTCACCACTTCTACAACAAAAGCATCCCACGGCATAAGAGAGACTTCTTTTAACTGTGCTGGCTCAGGGCCGTTTGTAATAATCATTTCCTTAATGGTCCCATTATAGTGAAATATGTTCACTTCACTCGTAAAGTTTGCAACTACTAACCAAGTTTTCCCTTCATAATGACGTTCATACGCAAAAACTTCAGGAGCTGTTTTTAACAAGTGAAAATCTCCCCACACTACTAAAGGATTATCTTTTCGTAACTGAATAAGTTTTTGGTAGGTATAAAAAAGTGAATCTTTGTTCATTAGCGCTTTAGCAACATTTATTTCCGGATAATTTTCATTTACAAATAGCCATGGTTTCCCCTTGGTAAAACCAGCATTTTCACTATCCTCCCATTGCATCGGCGTTCGTGCATTATCCCGGCCTTTGACATTAATTGCCTGAATGATTTCAGCGGGCTCATAGCCTATATTCAGGCGTTCTTGATACATATTAATACTTTCAATGTCATCAACTTCCTCAATTGTAGAAACCGCTCGATTCGTCATGCCAATTTCTTCACCTTGATAAATATAAGGAGTTCCTTTTAATAAATGCAATAAAATGGCCAAAAGTTTACCGCTTTTGACGCGATAATTTTTTTCATCTCCCCAACGAGAAATAATCCGCGGCAGATCATGATTGTTCCAAAACAACGAATTCCATCCTTCATTGCCTAACTCTGTCTGCCATTTAGCAAATACTTTCTTTAGCTGTTCAACTTCTAGCGGGCGTAAATCCCATTTACTTTTTTGCGGTTGTTCATCTAGACTAACGTGCTCAAATTGAAAAACCATGCTTAGTTCTTTCCGATTAGGATTAGAGTACAGTTTTGCAATTTCTGGTGTTGCACCCCATGTCTCACCGACTGTTAACAAATCATGTTGGCCAAATGTAGCTTGATTCATTTCTTTTAAATAATCATGTAGTTTCGGACCATTACCGGTAATCAATTCTTCTGGTACTTTTCCAATCAAGTCAATAACATCCATGCGAAAACCGCCAATTCCTTTTTCAATCCAAAAATTCATCATGTCGTAGACAGATTGCCGCACTTTTTCATTGCTCCAATTCAAATCTGGTTGTTTTTTGGAGAATAAATGAAGGTAGTACTGACCACTACTTTCATCAAATTCCCAAGCACTCCCAGAAAATGTTGATTCCAATCCATTAGGTGCACTACCATCTGCTTTTGGGTCTGACCAAATATAATAGTCACGATAAGCATTTTTTTTACTTTTTTTCGCTTCTACAAACCAATGATGCTCATCAGATGTATGATTCACTACTAAATCCATCACAATTTTGATTGACCGTTTTTTCGCTTCGGCAATTAAATGCTCCATCTCTTCCATCGTGCCAAATTCTGACATAATTGCTTCATAATCGGAAATATCATAACCATTATCATCATTGGGAGAAGCATAAACAGGCGATAACCAAATCGCTCCAATTCCCAGCGTCTTCAAATAATCTAACTTTTCAATAATACCGCCAATATCACCAATTCCATCGCCATTACTATCTTTAAAACTGCGCGGATAGATTTGATAAACAACTACTTCTTGCCACCAGTGCTTTTCCATTTTTTTCACTCTTTCTAGTTCTCTTTTGTAATAACAAAACCTTTAGGGCCTAATTTCTTATCTGCTCTAAAGCCATTTGACAAGATAATCTCGCCTTTAATGTTTACCGTCGTCTCATTTTCAGCCAAATTAAAATAGCCAAAAATTTGTTTATCAGCCAATTTACGTACGAGCACAATTTGTTGCTTAGCTAAATCAACACTTTCCCAAACCATTTGCCCTGCTGATAAGATTTCAGCAAAGTCACGTCGAAATTTAACCAATTTTTTGAAAAAATCAAACATGTCTAAATCTTGTTCACTTTTCTCCCATACCATACACTTACGACAATCCGGGTCCATTTTTCCAGTCATAGCAAATTCATCACCATAATAAATACAAGGCACTCCCGGTTGTAGATAAGTAAACGCTTCTACCTGTTTCATTAAATCTTTGTCGTTTTTTGCTTCTGTCAAAATTCGTGGTGTGTCGTGAGAATCTAAAACATTAAACTGCACTTGATTAGTTTGATCGCGATAAAGCATTAATTGTCGATTAATTTCAGATACCATCTTTGCCAACGTAATTTCTTTTTTGACAAATGCACCAGAAATTGCATCTGTATATGCGTAATTCATGACTGCAGTAAATTCGTCTCCGTTAAGCCAGCTTTGCGAAGAATGCCAAATTTCACCTAGAATATAAAAGTCATCTTTGGCTGCGTCACACACTTGGCGAAACTCCCGCCAAAATGCGTGATCAACTTCATTGGCGACGTCTAAACGCCAAGCATCAATATCAAACTCTTTAATCCAATATTCTGCAATTTCCAATAGATATTTTTTCACCTCCGGATTTGCTGTATTTAGTTTGGGCATATGCGGAGTAAAGGCGAAAACATCATAGGTAATATCGTAAGCATCTTCGAAATTAGCTCCCTCTTTATAGCTAACTGGAAACTCGTTAATATGAAACCAATCCGCGAATTTTGATGCTGCACCTTTTTGTAACACATCTTGCCATTGAGGCGAGGTATCTCCCATATGATTAAATACAGCATCCAACATTACTTTAATCCCTCGTTGATGACATTCTTCCACTAGCTTCTTGAATAAAACTTTGTCACCAAAATCTGGATCAATTTCAAAGTAATCGATTGTGTCATATTTATGATTGGAATGCGCTTTAAAAATTGGACAAAAATACAAACCATTAATTCCCAGTTCTGTTAAATGATCTAAGTGATTCAAAACACCTTGTAAATCGCCTCCAAAAAAATCTTGACGATCGGGATTTTTTGAACCCCATGGTAATGTCCCTTTTGGATCGTTACTTTGATCACCATTGGCAAATCGTTCTGGAAAAATTTGATACCACACTGTATTTTTTACCCATGTTGGGGCTTTAAAGCGATCGGCTTCATGGAAATACGGCATTCTAAAATAGTTATTTGGCATCTCTAAATATTGTTTATCGGCTGGAAAACAACCGTGATCGCCATAAAAAACTTCACTATCATCTAAACCGGTAACTTTAAAACCGTAAGCCATGCGCTTATAAGGTTCACTTGTTGCTACCACCCAATAATCATGCTGTTCTGTTGTTAAATATTTTTCCATTACCAATGGCGTTTGATACCATTTTTCATCGCCCAAGGTATACGTATCGCCATGAAGAAGTTCTACTTTTTTTACATCATTTTTTGCTGTTTTTAAACGGATATGCATAAGATTTTTTTGATAAAGATAGGCAAATTCACTATCTGGACGGTGATTAATTGCTGCAGTATTCATCAAATCGCACCCTTCTCTTTTTTAGCTACTCACGATATTTCATGAGAAAAAAATTTATTTTGGCTTCATTATGACATATTAAAATTTGAATTTCAACGAAATTACCGCAAACGATTGCATTTATTTTTTTCTATTATTAATCTAGCTATATTCTTATATTTATTTTAATACAATTAGTCTTAACAGTCGATTTTTTCATTATATAAATAGATTTTTTATAGCATTCTATTTTCTTATTTTTCATTTGAAGTAAATAAATGAAAATATTTCGAATAAACCGCTTGACTATTTCCGCAATCGGTTGCATAATACATTTTGTAAGCGAAATCATTTAAAAAATTTTTGGGAGGAACAAGAAATGAAAGCAAATTGGAAAAAGTTATTGATGGGCGGCGTAGTCTTAAGCTTATCCGCTATGGCCCTATCCGCTTGTGGATCTAATGATTCAAAAGATGATACCGCAACTAATTCATCTGCAAAATCCGAAGAAGTAAAAGGTGATTTAAAAGTTTGGATTGATACAGAACATATCCCAGCTATTAAAGAAGCTGTTGCTGATTTCCAAAAAGAATATCCTGATGTAAAAGTAACGATTAAAGCAGGTCAATCTGCTGATGCGAAAGCTGATGTTTCCAAAGATCCCGAAAAAGCAGCCGATGTCTTCATGATGCCCCATGATCAAATTGGTCAAATGGCAGAAGCTGGGCTTTTATATCCAGTTGGTAAAAAACAAGCAGAAGAAATTAAAGAAAATAATACAGAAGCAGCCATTAACGGTGTTACTTGGAAAGATAAAATTTACGGTTATCCCTATGGTGTTGAATCCCAAGTTCTCTACTATAACAAAGCAAAATTGTCTGAAGATGATGTAAAAACCTGGACAACATTAACTGAAAAAGGCAAAATCGGTACGAACTTTGCCGAAGCAGGCGCTAACTATATTTTTGGTCCACTATTTATGAGTAATGGAAATGTTTTATATGGTGAAAATGGAGAAGATTTAAAGGGAACAAACTTCAATAATGAACAAGGAGTACAAGTTTTAGATTGGATTGCAAAACAAAAAAATAATGCTGGCGTGGTTCAAGCCAACGCTTCTGCTTTATCAAATTTACAATCTGGTAAAACAGACGCCTTTCTTTCTGGTCCTTGGTCTAAAAATGATGTAAAAAAAGCATTAGGTGATAACATGGCCGTTGCAGCTTACCCTACTATCGACTTTGGCAATGGTCCAAAACAAATGAAAGCTTTCTTAGGGGTTAAAGTATATGGTGTCAACCAACAAACAAAGGCACCATTAGCAGCAATGGCACTTGCAAACTATCTAAGTGGGAAAGAAACACAACAAAAAGAATTTGAAGTCAATGGTGTTATCCCATCTAATAAAGAATTACAAGAAGATAGTAAAGTAAAAGAAGACGCAGTTGCCAAAGCAGTAATGGAAATGGCTGATCCTGACCATTCTGTTGTTATGCCTAAATTACCGGAAATGGTTTCATTCTGGCCACCGATGGATGCTTTGATTAATGATACTTATAAAGGCAAAATTTCAGCTAATGATTATCAAGCTAAATTAGATAAATTCGTCGCAGATACAGCAAAAACAGCAGAATAATCTCCTATTAACTTAAGGCAAGTTTAAAATTTAAGGCCGATCAAAAATCCTTGCTGATTTTTCGCTCGGCCTTTTTAGTTAAGCAAAACAGACAGTTTTTTTGTCATAAATGGAAATCTTACTCCATTTTTCTTAGTCATTCAAAATCCTCTTTTTAAAAGTGGGAAAAACGAAAGTTAGGTGAAGACCATATGTTCAAAAATAAAAACTATAAAACCACTATCACCTTTAGCGAACTTTTCAAAAAAGGTGATTTACCAACAAAACTCTCTTTTTTTATCATGGGTGCCGCTAACTTAGCAAATAAGCAAATACCAAAAGGTCTTTTGTTTTTAATCAGTCAAATTGGTTTTATTTATTGGCTTGTAACCAATGGCGCTCACGCCTTAGCAATGCTTCAAACTTTAGGAACAAAAAAACAAGGCTTGGTTTACAACGAAGATTTGGGAATTGAACTTTTACAAAAAGGTGATAATTCCATGTTAATTTTACTTTTCGGAATTGCAGCTATTCTAGTCTGTGTTTTATTAATTATTTTATACGTTATCAATTTGAAAAGTGCCCGTCACTTGTTTGAATTAAATCAGACTGATGCTAAAGTTCCTTCCACCATGCAGGATTTGCGCAGCTTACTAAACGAACGCTTTCATGTTACCTTAATGACGATTCCTTTGCTTGGGGTATTGTTCTTTACTGTTTTGCCACTTTTATATATGATTTCTATCGCCTTTACTAATTATGATCACAATCATTTACCACCAAAGAGTCTTTTTAGTTGGGTGGGGCTACAAAATTTTGGAAATGTTATTAGTGGTAACATGGCAGGCACTTTTTTCCCTGTCTTAGGCTGGACTTTAGTTTGGGCGATTTTTGCCACTGTAACTAACTTCTTTTTTGGTATCATTTTGGCATTATTAATTAATGCCAAAGGAATTAAATACAAAAAAATGTGGCGGACACTTTTTGTTATTACAATGGCAGTTCCGCAATTTGTCTCTTTACTCGTCATGCGTAACTTATTAAATGATGCTGGACCAATCAATGCAATTTTACAAAACTTAGGCTGGATATCAAGTTCTATTCCATTTTTGACAGACCCACTTCTAGCAAAAATTACTGTTATTGTCGTCAATATGTGGATTGGGATTCCTGTAACGATGTTAGTTTCAACAGGAATTATCCAAAATTTACCCACCGATCAAATCGAAGCAGCCGAAATTGACGGTGCTAATAAATTCCAGATATTTCGTAACATCACTTTCCCACAAATTTTATTTGTAATGACACCAGCTTTGATTCAACAATTTATCGGCAACATCAATAATTTCAATGTTATCTACCTCTTAACGCAAGGTGGTCCGACAAACTCTGACTTTTATGGTGCTGGTTCCACTGACCTTTTAGTCACTTGGCTTTATAACTTGACTGTAAATACATTGGACTACAATTTGGCTTCTGTCATTGGTATTTTAATTTTTATTTTATCCGCAGTCTTTAGTCTACTGGCTTATACTCGCACGAATTCATTTAAGGAGGCGTAAAAAATGGCGGTACAACAAAATAGCAAAAGTTATCATAAAAAACAAAGAGCCTCTCGCACGTTAATATACGCCATTTTAACAATTATGGCGGTCTTTTGGCTTTTCCCTATTTTTTGGATTGTTCTTACAAGTTTTCGTTTGGAAGGGGGCGCTTTTGTTCCTTATATTATTCCCAAAGAATTTACTATAGATAATTACGCAACCCTATTAACAGATGCATCGGGGAATTATCCGTTTATCCGCTGGTTTTTAAATACACTTTTTGTCGCCGTTATCAGTTGTCTACTTTCTACTTTCATCACGATTGCTATGGCATACGCGTTATCGCGATTACGTTTTAAATTACGGAAACCATTTTTAAAAGTAGCTTTGGTTTTGAACATGTTTCCAGGATTCATGAGCATGATTGCAGTCTACTATATTTTAAAAGCAATGGATTTGACCCAAAGTTTAGTCGCTTTAATTTTGATTTATTCTTCTGGGGCAGCACTAGGTTTTTATATCGCCAAAGGATTCTTTGATACCATTCCAATGGCGTTAGATGAATCGGCAATGATTGATGGCGCAAATAAATGGCAGATTTTCACTCAAATTACTTTACCCCTTTCAAAACCAATTATCGTCTACACTGCTTTAATGGCTTTTATGGCGCCGTGGATGGACTTTATCTTTGCAAAAATCATCATGGGCGATGATGTTAAAAACTATACTGTTGCCATTGGTCTTTTCTCTATGATGAACAAAACCACCGCCAATTCCTTATTTATGTCCTTTACAGCCGGCTGTGTACTGATTGCAATTCCAATTACAATTTTATTTATCTTTATGCAAAAATATTATGTAGAAGGAATTACCTCTGGCTCTGTCAAAGGTTAGTCGATTGTCCAAAATAAATTTATAAAAGCTCCTGCTATAAAGTTTGTTTTCATGAACGCACTTCATAGCAGGAATTTTTTATAACTTTTTTATCAAAAAATTCCTCAATTTCAAAAAAAAAGAAATAAATCAAAACTTAGCAATAAAAGATGATAGTACCGCCTTTTGAACAAAGAAAACGATAAACTTAAATGACATAATTTTTCTAATTAGAATAATCATTGATGCATTTTAAGCAAAACTGTTTAAAATAAATATTAGAACAAGATTATTCCCCAATAACCTTTTTTAATCGGTGGAAACTGTTTTCCCCAAGTTTCTGCTGCACGACTTGACGACACCTTTAGCCGAGATACATATGTGAACTTTTGCAATAAGATAAAAAAAGCCTTTTAAAAGGCTTTTTTTATCTTATTGCAAAACTGTAAGTCCTTCGCAAGCAAAAGCTATGGTACTTTTCCAAAAAAAGTTTAAGATGGAAGTATATAAGAAACTGGATGGTGAAACACATGAAAAAACTATTAATCGGTTTCGTAGTAGTTATTGCTGCGGCTTTTGGATTGTTTAAATTTATTGAAACTACAGAAATGGGTGGCGATGCTTATTATGTTCAGGTTACGACTGATGGAAAGCAAGTTACTTTAAAAGATGACAATGGTCAAGAATTTCTAGATTATGAATATCAATTGACAGGTTATGATAAAAATGGCAAGAACAAGGAATTAAGCTTTAGAGCGAATAAGGAACGTCCACTGCGAAAAAATGCTTACTTGAAGGTCACTTATAATTCAAAAAAAGAAGACGTAACCCAATGGGAAGAAGTTGCTGAAAAAGATGTCCCTCAAAAAGCCTTAACAAAGCTAAATTAAACAAATTTTCTACTAAAATACAAAAAGAGTCTGAGGAGTGAAACGTCTACCTCAGGCTCTTTTATATTATTAAAACTAGACCATAAAATAAATTATCAGTCGCCTAGATTAAAGCGCAATTTCATTTGAGGCGCTCCTAGCATAACCATCTGGCCCAATAACTTTATTGTTAAATCCTTAGCAATCTTCGCATATTCTTCATTTATCGAAGCAAGATAATTTGAAATATCCGCCTCGTTTACTACATTTTGATCGGCACGATGTTGGATATGCCGAAAAGCTGCCACGCTGTCTTGAACGTAATCATCCCGCACGTCTGAATACAATTTATAATTTGTATCCCCTAGCACTGCGATTAATCCACTTAGCCAATACATATTATCCAAACCAAATTCTTCTTTTACTTCTTTATAAAAAGCTGGCGTATCTACTACATTGGTATAAAAAGGCACAACCGTATTAAAAGTGTTTGGACCAAAAGCTAGCCAATGGATGCCGGCAATTTCTTTGGGTACGTTATTGCGTAATTGTAAAATGTGTACTTCTTGATTACGGTTAATACCAATGGGACGCAATTGGCGTTTTTGAGCTTCTGTACCATCTCCATAACAATCGTAAATTGTTTCTTCATAATGAGAGCTTAATGCCCATTTGACATCTTCTACACTAATTAATCGATTGGCTTTGCAAATAAAAGGTAAGTCTTGATTGAATGGTGATTGTTCCACTTCTGGTGTGAAAAAGCGTTGGACATACCAAGCTCGGGGATTATTGTATTGATTATCTTTTACCGTTGCACTACCAAAAATATGACGTAAATTATAATTTGTGTAATCTGGATTTAAATGATAAGTATGAATCAATTCTTTTAAATCTTTAGAGCATAAAGTATCTGGTGAATCAAAATCAAAGTCGGTAATATTCATTCGATTAGGTGCGACCACATAAGCATCATCTGGAATGCGCACAGCTGCCCAGTGATGTCCACCAATTGTTTCCAACCACCAAATTTCGTCGTTATCAGAAAAAGCAATACCATTTGGTTCATACGTTCCAAATTCTTCTAATAATGCTCCCAAACGAATTACACCTTCTTTGGCACTCTTTATATATGGTAATACAATGCTAAGCATATCTTCTTCGCCAATTCCGCCTGTCACATAAGGATCAACACCTAAAATCCGGGAATTGCTCGTGATTGTTTCAGTGGCAGACATGGCCACATTTGCACTGTTAATGCCGGATTCTCCCCAAATTCCAATTTTCGAAGAGACATCAGGCGTTGCTGTGTAACGCAGTGGATTATCAGGCAATTTTATTTCAACGCCACTAATAACTGCTTTATAATCCCTTACTTGTTCTTCTGGTTTTACCACAATAAAGTTCTTAGGATTTAAGGGCGCTTCTCCATCTTCATTTCGAGCAATCATGGTAGAACCATCAATTGAAGCCTTTTTCCCTACTAAAATTGTCGTACATTGACTATGATTATTCATTTTTTTCATCCTTCCATTAATTAATTGATTGGGCGCGTAACTTATTTGTTAACTAAAGTGTAGACCTTCTCTTTATTTTTGTGAAATAAAAGCCTTGAAAAGAGGAAAAGGTAATTTTTACCCGCATTTTCTAAAAAAAGCTATAATGAACAAAAAGGAGGAATTTTCATGTCACTACTTGTACCCACGAATATGTCAGAAGTAACCGAAAAATTAGCCGATGAAAAAAATCGGGGGATTGTAACTACGCAACAGGCCATTATTTTGCAGGCCGTTTTAGACAACGCGCAAGATATCTTAAATGGCGCATTAGAAGGACCCTATTGGAAAGTAAAATGGTTAAAAGAAGATAAATCTTTGATTATCTTCGATATAATGAATAAAGAAGTTGGTACTGTCACACCAAGTGGCGACAGATTTAGTGAAGATTTTAAAACCAATCCTGCCAATGTCATTCGTAGTTTAGACGATCACATTAAAAGAATTGTAAATAATGCCTAATTTAAAGTTTAAGCAGTTATTTCCCTATAATCTCATGCATATAAAAAGACAGACCACGCTTATACCTATTGGTTAAAGGTGGCCTGTCTTTTTATTTTTGCCAAACAAGAATACTTGCGTCGTCACTTTGTTTAAAACGTGGATAAGTTAATAGCTGCGCATCTTCAACTTCTAATTTGCGAAGATGATCGCAGGCTGACACCAAAGTTCCATAATCTTTAAATTGGCCTAATTGATGGGGAGTATATTCATTAAAGGTATCTACTAAACGGTAAAAGCCATCACTAGTTATAACAATTTTTTCCACTTGGTTTTCAAGTACTCTTTTTTGTGACAGGCGAGCAATACCAATAGGTGACGGATCTAAAATTGCATACCCGTCTGGTGTATTTTTTGTTTGCCGGTTCTTTACTAATTCTTTTCTAACAGCCAATTTTGCAGCTTCCATTGTTTCTCCTTTTTTTAAAAGTTGATGAAAAGTTGAAACAATGCGTTGGTCATTTTGTGGAACAGTTCGATCATAAAAAGTACGCATTTGTTGGCTTAAAAATGCGGTGATTGGTGAATCCCCCAACCAACTAAACTCCATTTCCGTACCAATTTTACGATAACAACTAAACGTAGCACTCGGCCACAAATCAGGAGTTAATTTTCCTAATTCTTGACGATATTTTTGTGCAAAGCTGGTGACAGCTTGCATCAAAGCACGACTTGTCGCCATTTTGTCATTGGCTAAAAGCGTTACCAGTTGACTGCCAATAAAATGACTAAAAACTTGTGCATCGCTCATGCCAGCTAAATAATTAGCTCCTAATCCACTAGCCCCATCTAAAATAAAGCCAAATGTATCATTGCCATAGACAAAGTCTTCATTTTGTTGGTTGCCACGGTCCGTATAAAAGAAAACAGTCATTTCTTTTCTTCCCTTCAATATGGTAGTAAAAAACTACTTTACGTATTTTTCTATAGTATCATACGCAGATTAAAAAATCAGTGATCTAAAAATGCTTCAGACATTATGTTTATCCCTGTATATAAAAAAAGCTGTCTATCCTTATACAGACAGACAACTTAACTTATTTTTTTGTTTGATTGAAAACACTATAATCAATTTCATTAACAGATTTAGCTACTACAATAGCCGAATAAACATCTGAATTTACATTTAAAATCGTTCGAAGCATTCCGACAAACCACTCTACACCAGCAAATATTGCAATACTTTCAATTGGTAAACCCATTTGTGGTACAATAATCGCCAGCGAAACAAGACCTGCTCCTGGCACCACCGCATTGGCTAAAGAAACAAAAGTTGCTGTTATCGCTAGGTAGAACATCTTCTCAATTGAAAAATCTACTTGATACATTTGCGCAATTGTCATAACCGTAATTGCCATGTGCATGGCTGAGCCATTACTGTTAAGGGACATCCCTAGCGGTAAAACTAAATTGGTAATGCGGTCACTTAATCCTAATTTATGACGGGATTCTTCCATTGCAATAGGTAATGTAATCGCAGAAGAAGTGGTGGCTAACGCCATAATCGACATATTTTTCATATTTAAAATCAATCGCCAAGGATTTAACTTGCCATAAAGAGCAATTACAATTGCCCATAAGCTTAAAAACAGCAATGTACTTAAGCCGTAAACTAGCAAATACTTCATTAGTGGTAAGACAATCTTGATACCCAACTCACTAATTGTAGAAGCAATTAGTGCAAAAATCCCAATTGGAGCAAAAATCATCACATAATAAATAATATTAATAATGACTTCATTAAAATCTACAATAATTTGAAATAAAAAGGATGTTGGCTTTTTTTGCATAAATTTACTGAGAGCTAAGCCAAAAAAAAGGGCAAATACAATAATTTGAATAATCGAACCTTCTGCAAGAGAAGTAAAAATATTTTTCGAGAAAAAATCACTAATTGTTTGATTTAAAGAAATCTCTTGCGGTTTAATTCCTTGGTTCAAGGAGGTAGACATATGAACCCCTTGACCCGGGTTAAATAAAACTGCCATGAAAATACCCCAACAGGCTGCTAGAAGTGACGAAACACTAAAAACTACAATCGTACGAATGCCTAAACTCGTTAACTCTTTGGGCTTAATACTGCCAACTGCTTGAATAATTTGTCCTAAAACCAAAACTGGTATTGCCATTTGCATCAACTTTAAGAATATATCCCCAATAATCTTTAAGTAATGAGCTCCTTCTGGTACAAATAAGCCAAATACCAAACCTAAAATGACAGCCATCAATATTTGGGTGATCATGGAGAATTTTTTTGTCATTTTCCTCACCTCGATTATGTGTAATGATCGCTTGCCATCTTTGGTTTCAATCTTCTAACATGAGGCAGATAGCGTTGCGATTGAAGAACTAGCTGTGGTAGCTGAAATAGTTTGACAACTTTTTTATATAATAAGCTTATCGTAAATTCCCCAGACTACAGCTATAAAAAAAACTATACTTTTTCTTTCGTGTCTTTTGCTAAAACTGCGAAAACAAGTAAGCCAAGCACTTGTAAAATACAAGCAAGATAAAAGCCAATTTTCATAGAACCAACTGTGTCTGCTAAAAAACCTGTGATATAAGGTGCTAAAATGGAACCAGACATTCCAATAAAGTTATACGCACTTAATGTTGTCGATAATGAACCTTTCGGCGCATTTTTTGTTACATAGGCTACAACGATTGGATCAAGAGCTAATTTACCGGTCAATCCGTATAAAATAAGTACAGCAATTAGTAGCATCCGATTGGTTACAAACGCAATGGAAAAAACAGACAAAATGGCTAATGGTACCAATAAATATACTAATTTTTTAGTACTGCCAGATTTATCAGCAAAGCGCGCAAAAATCAACGCTCCCGGAATAGATGCCCACGGAACTAATGAAGAAATAAAACCAACACTCGTACCCGCGAAACCTCGTTCAGCAATTAGAAAAGATGGCAACCAGGTAATAATAACAAAATTGGCATAAATACTCGTAAAACATAAAATGAATGCAGCCAGTAAATTTTTGTTCGAAATAATTGATTTAAAAGAAACTTTATTTTCAGTAGCGTTTACTTCCACAACTTTTGCTTCATCTTCTGGACGAATAACCTTCTCTTTTAATAATGTGTAAAATAAAATGGCAACAATAATTGTTGGTATTGCCATAATGAAGAAAGGCTTACTCCAATGTTCCCCATTTTCCAAAACCAATTTACTTGAAAGTAAATACCCACCTGAAGTACCAAATGCCATCCCACTATTAATAATAGCAGTGCCCAATGTTAATTTATTTTTAGGAATAGATTCTGTTGATAAAGCATACTGTGGACCATAATAAGCACCTTGACCAATACCAGCCATTGCACGAATAAGTAAAAACATGACAAACGTCGTTGCTAGACCGCTAAAATACGTCATGACACCCATAATTACAAAGCCAATCGTAATCACTAATTTACGTCCAATTTTATCGCCAATAACACCAAATGGTACTTGCGCAATCGCATATGTTAAAAAGAAAATAGAATTGGCTAAACCTAGTTGAGTATTACTTAGACCAAAATTTTCACCAATGATTCCCATAATTGGATTAAAAATTGTTCGTGTAGCATACATTAAGATCCAGCCAACAAAAAATAAGGCAACAACTTTAATCCAATAATTATTACTTACTTTTACTGCTTGTTTAGAAGAGTCCATAGTTTTGCTCCTTTTCTAAATTTAAGTATTCAAAATTGCGGAGATTCCCAGATAAATGCCATAGCACATATCTTTTCCTGAGGTGTGTCCAATTGCCATAATATTTTGAATATCTTGAGCTAAATTTTCTTTGCGATTTTTTTTTAAGTCTTGATACAATTGATAAATCAACGAGTTAACGTAACCTTTCTCACAACTCTTAATATAAGCAAAACTAATATCTGTCGTGCGTCCTTTTTGTTTGGCCAATTCTGATACTAGACCAGTGGCGTAATCTTTTTTAAAGGCGCCGGCAACAAATGTATAGGCAACTAAGATATCATCTCCACTTGGCGTTAGCCCCTGCCCACGCCCAACTAGAAATTTAGTTACCCTCGCCCAATTTGCTTGTTGTGGTTTTAATAATTGCTTTTTAACTGCGGTAAATTCCATATCTTTATTGATGCCAATTTTTTCTTCTAAGTCGGCTGCCACTAAGAGCTGCTGCAAAAATTGCAGCGGCTCTTTTTCCAGATGCGTAGCAGACACTTTTAAAGAAACACTTGTGTAATCTATAAGAGGTAAGGTTTTAACTTGCATTTGATTATAAAAAACAATGCGGTCATTAGTTATTTTGATGCGATCTCCTTGTTTGACATAAGGTTTTAATGCCGCAAACATTTCCGTTGGAACAAACAAACCAAAGCATGAGAGATATTCGTAATAGTTGGCCACATTAATTAATTCTTCCCCAACTTTGAGATTAAAAGAATGTTCAAAAACGCTATGCACCGAACCAATTACGCCAAATTTTTTCAAAGGCAAAAGATAGTCACTAATAACAATTTTAGTCAACATGAATATCCCACACTTTTGCATAAGCCTCTAAAGCTTTTTCAAAACAACCTAGAGGCGCTCTAACTGTGCCGGCACCCACTTGTCCAACCCCGGCTTTTTTATGCGCAATACCGGTATTAATAATCGGCGTAATTCCCGTTTCAACAACTTTGCGAATATCAATTCCCAAACAAGTCCCTTTAAAGTCCCAGGTTGGAATGGTCCAAGTTGGATTATGAGTTTGACAAATTTGTTCCATTTCATCAGAAATATCCAAAGCATCTTGGAAACCACCGGCGCCAACAAATCGGGTAACACCTGGTGCAGCCACCATTGCCATCGCACCAACACCAACTGTTTCAGTAATGGCGCTATCGCCGATATCGGGGTTACCATCATCTTCTGTAAAGCCTGTGAAGTATAATCCTTTTGGCGTATTCACTGGCGCTGTGTACCAAGCATCACCGGTTTGAGCAATTCGAATACCAAAATCAACACCATTTCGTGTCATGGTTGTGACAATGGTTCCTTTAGTATCTTTACGGGCAGTATCCACGATTGCTTTTCCTGTAGCCATCATGATATTCAGGAAAAATTGATCTGTATCGGCTAAAAATTTGATAACATCATATTTTTCTTTTTCATTCATTTGTAATTTGACAATTAACGGTGCTACTTCTTTTAGAAAATTGGCAGATGCTGCAATATTTCGTTGATGAAATTCATCCCCCATTGTGATGGAACGCGCAATTAAAACGTTTAGGTTAATTCCTTCTTGGGTTTGTTTTAAAGCCTTAGCAATTGTTGGTGCCAAAACATCTTTCATCCAAAGTAAGCGATCAACTACTTCTTGTGAGTAAGCGCCAAACCGCAACACTTTTCCGATACCTTCATTCATCGTACAATACGCTTTTGTCCCATCTAAGCGATTTTCAACAACGACCACTGGCATGTTGGCAGAAGTAATCCCCCCCATCGGGCCCACTGCGTGAACATGATGACATGGGATGAATCGAACTTCGCCATTTTCTAACATCTGTTTTGCCTGTGTTTCATTTTTGGCCCAACCTTCAAATAAGGCCGCACCAACACAAGATCCTTTCATCGGTCCAGTCATCTGTTCATAAGTAATTGGCGGTCCAGCATGTAACAAGGTTTTTGGCGTTTCATTTAATTCCTCAATAACTTCTTTTGCTGGCAGTACATCCACTAAGAATGGTTGTGAATTTTTAATTTTTTCAATTACTTTGTCATTTTCAGCCTGTATTTCTACTGCATGATCTTCTAATGCACTTAAAATCTTAATCATTTTTTTATTTCCACTTGCGCGTGGACGCCAATTAAATTGAACTGATTTCCCGCCATAGTCTGCAATTGAATCATTGAAACTTTGAAGTCCCACATTAATAATTCGTGGCTTCGTGTTCAGCAACTCTATTACCGCTTGACTGGCTTGTGGAATTGTAACTTTTTCACCTACATAAGATGTGACTTCTTTATCTACTTCAGAAATTGAAATGCCTTTTAATAGCAACGCCAATTGTACAGCTTTGGCATTACTTTCGGCGACATAAATACCAGCTTCTTCTAACCGTTTCACGGTTTCATCATAATTTTGTGGGTCTTTTCTAGTACCCACTACTGTTGCAACGAAATAAAGCGTGCGCCCTTCAGCTTGCGCTTTTGCTAACTCTTCTTTTATTGCCGGCAACAATGCACCTGCCATATCTTCATGAGCCCCATAGCCTAAAACGACATCAAATAAAATAATTCCAGTTTCTTTTTGCGCACCATATTCATGAATTTTTTGAATTCGTACTTCAGGATCAATCATCGGATGCGGTTTTCCCTGCGTATAAATATCATCCCCTAAGTCAATCACATCGTACCCATTGGATTTTAAAATATAGCCGGCTTGCTTTATTAAGCCTTCTAAACCTAAGGCTTCTGAAATCATCATACCGGCCTCTGCCGCCAGTGTCCCACCAGAGTACAGACCTTTCACCACTTTATCAGCAGATAAGACCGGTACATCTGGTTTTGCCAAGGCTTCAAAGTAATTTTTTTGAATTGGTTTTTCGTTAGCTAAATCAATCGCAATTTTCGCTGTCTCTTCTAATGTATGGGCTAAATAAACTTTACCCTCATGAGCGCTTGGTTTTTCTCCTAAGAAAATTGCTACGACTGGTTTGGATACACTTTGTAACAATTGTACTACTTCATCACGGACGGCTTTTGCAGGTGGCTTAGAGATTACACAAATCACATCGGTAGGTTCGTGATTTTCTAAAGCCACGATGGCATCTTTTACCGTAGTTGCGCCAACTCCATCGCTTAAATCCCGACCACCAGTTCCAATGGCATGTACTACACCATTTCCTAGTCGATCAATAATAGTTGCAACTTCTTGGATGCCCGTACCAGATGCCCCCACAATACCGATATTTCCCGGGGAAACAACGTTTGTAAAAGCAATGGGTATACTTGAAATAATTCCTGTACCACAATCAGGTCCCATCATAAGTAAACCTTTTTCGTGGGCTAATTTTTTTAAACGAACTTCATCTTCTAAAGAAACATTATCAGTAAATGAAAAGACATGAAGACCTTCTTTTAATGCCTTTTCCATTTCAGGTGCACCGTATTCACCAGGAATACTAAAAAGTGCCATATTAGCATCTGGCAATTGTACTAAAGCTTCTTTCCAAGAGGTGGCTGGCTTATTTTCAGTCGTCTCACTTTTAGTGGATAAATCATCTAAAAAAGCATGTACAACTGGTAACACCTCTGTCATAATTTTTTCGTCTTGACTGTCGACTACTATCATTAAGTCATTTGGTGAAGCGTTTTGTGCTTGTGGTGTTAATAAATTAGTATTTTGCAAAATATCTTTATTTGCATCTGTTCCCATCATAATTTGACTCATGGTAACATTCGCTAAATCGTTAATTTTATTAGTTAATAACATGAGATTAATTGAATCTTGATAATTATTTTTCAAAATCACCGTTTGTAACATAATCTTCCTCCTTATTTTGCACCAACGTTTCTTGAAAAGTCCTGTTTTTAAAACCAGTCAAGTTAAATCAGCTGACGTCAAAACCAATTTTTATTTATGACTAATTTTCTTTACACTCTTATTGTATTTTTTATTGATTGCGTTTACACTTGATAATATTCCAAAAAAATCACATATTTTTTATCCAAAAGCGTAAAAAAGGAGAATAAAATGAGAATATACGAATTATTGCGATTAGAAATATTTCAAAACAGTCAATTATTAACGGGAGAAATTGGTTTGGAAAATGAAATTGAATCGGTGATGATCTTAGAAGCACTGGATATTGAAAAATGGAGCCGAAAAAATCAGCTAATTCTAACCTCGCTTTATGCCTTTGAAAACATGGAACTAAAAGAAATTGAAGACTTTTTTCAAAAAATGCGTGGAATTGGTGTTAGTGGTCTGGTGGTCAAAGTGGAACGTCTAATTAGTCGCGTGCCGGAATGGCTTTTATCTTTTTGTGGTAAATACCAACTCCCTTTAATTAAAGTAAAAAAAGATGTTACGTATGAACAAATTGTTCTAGCAATTTATCAGCCCATTTTGAATCATCAATCGCATGTTTTAAAGACTTATTACGAAGTCCGTCAACGTTTTAATCGATTGACGCGAAACTTTTCTTCGTATGAACAAATCATGACGGAGTTTTACCACATGATTCAAAAAGATTGTCTTTTACTGCTGCCGGAACAAAAATTAACATTGCGATTTGGAGTGCTTCCACATGAACTGGTGGTCACAAAACGCGTCAAAATGCCCATTGGTGAATTTAGTAAAAATCACTATGAGCTACTCACCTTGTTTTCCCATAGTGAAAGTAAAGAATATTTTGCGCTTGAAACAAATATTGCAAATAATTTCAGCAGTGAATGTACACTTTTAGTTCACGAAGGAGAGACTGGGCTAAAAGAAACAGATTTGATGATCATCGAAAACTTAATCGATGTCATTCAAGAAAAATTACAAATGGACTTTCTGATTAAAAAAGACCGTTATACTCGTTTAAATAATTTAGCAGATGCAATTTTACAAAATACTCCTAGTAATTTAGATGAAGTAAAAAGCTTATTAAAAGAAGCGAAATTGAATTACTATCCTTATTATCAAGGGGTGGCCTTTGCCACAAAAGATTTGTCGGCAGAAGAAAAACGAACCCTAAGAAATAAACTACGTGGTCTACGAACTCACACTTTATTTTTTGAACATCATAATTATTCGCTCGTTTTATACAATTTAAAAGATGAACAACGGCGTCTAACAAAAGAAGAAATTCGTCGACAACTAGTGGACTCCTTACGTCAAAATTGTCAGTTGGTAATTGCTACAAGTCCCATTAAACCAATGGAGACAATCAAAGAGATTTTAATTGACTGCTTAGATACACTACGTTTTAACCAAGAATACCTCATCGCGAATGTTGTAGATATTCAAGATTTAGGTATTTTTCGCTATTTTATTTCAGAAGAAAAACTTGCAGAAGTTACGAATCTAATTTCCCCTGAACTCATTAACTTACAACTGCAACAACCCGAGTTATTTCATACTTTATTTACTTTTTTCAAAACGAATCGCAACTATAAACAAACCTCAGAAGTATTATTTTTACATGCAAAAACGATTCGTTATCGCATCGATCGCATTCAAGAGTTACTGTCTTTAGACTTAAATAATTCTGTACAAACGATGAACATTGAAATTGCTACTTATTTATTGCATTTAAAATTAAGGAGGAAAAAAATTGAAAAAACAAATTACCTTAACAAATAATAGCGAAGCGATACTTTCTATACCTTTAACAAAAATGGCTCCCCGTTATATTCTTTATTTTCACGGTGGCGGTCTTATTTACGGCAGTAAAACTGATTTGCCAGAAAATTTGACACGTATCTTTTTGGAACGTGGGTACACCACTATCAGTATTGACTACCTTTTGGCACCTAATAGTTCATTATCGGAAATTTTCACGCAATTAAAACAAACGTGGCAAGAATTAGAAGAAACGATTATTCAAGGTGCACCTTTTAGTTTTTGTGGCCGTTCTGCAGGAAGCTACTTAATGTTACTTTTGACTAACTTTTTGCAAAAAGAAAAGCGTTCATTACCACAACAGTTAATAAATTTTTATGGCTACTATGATTTAGCCTTCTTGGATTCTTCTTATAAATTAGGCAGTGAAAAAATTACTGCCGATATGCTTCAAGAAATTGATCAAACGACGCCGATTTTTGATGATCCTTTTATGAATCGTTATTTACTTTATTTATATGGCGTCTCTCATAATCTGTTAAGGCAGTATTATGGGATTACTAAATTTAATCAAAATTTATTTGCACTGACACAAGAAGATTTAGCTGCATTACCTCCAATTTTCAGTACCGCCAGCACTAGCGACAATGAAGTACCTTTTAGTTACAGTAAAACCCTCGGTAAAAAAAGATTTGACAGCAAATTTGTTCCCGTTTACTACCTACCACACGATTTTTTAAAAGAAAAAAACGAGGCTGTAACAGATGTTTTACACCAATTAAAAGATTGGCTTAAGTAAGGTTCAGAAGGCTCTGAATGTAGTAATCTTCGTATCTTTGGTATACTGAACTTAGCACTTATTGCAACAGTTACTGTTGACACTTTTGTCGGAGGTCTATTATGAATACAAAAAAAATCCAACTGGGATTACTAACTTTTGGTCTTTTTGTCTTAGCGTTTAATTTTTTTGAACTGGTGACAAAAGCCCGTACAGATTCCCCTGTAGTCTTTGTGGAATGTATTGCTGGTATTGTTTTAATTTATTTACCACAATTATGTCGCAAATTTTTACGCATTGAAATTCCAGATATGATTATTATCTTCTATTGGTTCTTTTTATTAATTTCAGTTTTTCTTGGAACCTGCTTGCACCTAATTGCTTATATCAGTTGGTGGGACAAACTACTCCATAGCATTAGCCCAATGGTTCTAACAGCATTAGGCTATGGAATTGCTGCCATTGCACTAAACAAGGCCCAAAGTAAGGATGTTTCCCCATGGTTATTTTTACTTTTTGGTTTTGCTTTTGCTGGTGTTTCGGGTGTTTTCTGGGAATTTTGGGAATTTCTTTGCGACACAATAGGCGATATGAATTTGCAACGTTATCAAGCCGGCGGAGTCGATTTAGTTGGACGCGCTGCTTTAATGGACACGATGGGAGATTTATTAA
The DNA here is from genome assembly GCF_011397115.1 of Enterococcus saigonensis. Lineage (NCBI taxonomy): Bacteria > Bacillati > Bacillota > Bacilli > Lactobacillales > Enterococcaceae > Enterococcus > Enterococcus saigonensis. Next base: position 2,131,546 of record NZ_AP022822.1, read on the forward strand.
CCAATACAATTGGGGCTATCATTATGGGCGTTTTTGCTTTTAGTCAGTGTAAAGGTGACGCTAGCTACTTTGATAATTACCGCATCACAGTGGTTCCCAAAAACAAATAAATTTTATCTGGAACAAAAAAATACTCAAAAGGATGAATACCACGTTAACACCGTGGAAATCAAACTTTTGAGTATTTTTTTAGAGATGATTATGCTCACGTAACCAAAATATAATGCATGCAGAAGGTGGCCTTTTCTTTGTCTATAAGACGTAAAAATCAACATTTTTAAAGAGAAAATTTCAACATAGTTTTTAAATTCGTAAAATCTTTTTAGACAGTTATTTTTTCTTGCATTGTCGCAATTTTTGCTAATGCTACAAGCCCGCAATCTAAAACTTCGACTGTTGCCGTACGTTCTAAAATACTAATCACTTTCACTGTCTTTGTTTCCTCATAACCAATCACATCTGCTTCATAAATCGCATTGATACATACTTCTTCTTTTTTCATGGAAACACCTCAAACTCTCTTTTGAAAGGTTATACCATGTAAAATAACACTTGTAAACAAACTTCACTGATTGTTCAAACAATTTTTACATTCCGGTAACAATCCAGCAATTAATTATTTATTTTAAGTAAGCGTACCCACCAGTTACATTCCTCTTTTATTCTTCCAATTTCAAAGAAAACTCTCTTCCTTATACTTTGACAATGTCGCTTTTTATTGCAAATCATAAAAGCTCCGCAAGTACATCCGCTACACCATCTTCATCATTTGTTTTTGTAATCTTATCTGCCGCCTTTTTTACTTCATGAGGAGCATTGCCCATTGCAATGCCAATTCCGGCTACTTGTAGCATGGAACTATCATTGTAGTTATCACCAAAAGCCATAATTTCAGTAGTAGTTATCTGATAATAATTGGAAATAGCACTTAACGCCACAGCTTTTGAAACCGTCTGATGTGTCACTTCTAAGTAATTTTCTTTAGATAAATAAAGTGCACTAGTACTCATTTGTGGCTCTAAAAATTTTTTCACAGCAACAATTTCCGCTTCATCACCAATTAAAAGTAATTTATGAACCGGCAGCTTTACTGGTAATTGTACTAAATCGACAATTTGCGGCGTTATTTTCGTAATTTCACTTTCTAGTTTTACGTAATCATCCATTTTATCTACATACCATTTATTTTCACTATAAAGATTAATCGCAATTGTAGGAAAGTGGCGGTTTATCTGTGTGAGTATCGTCCTAACATCTCTTTTTGCAAGCGGCTGACTAAAAATAACCGCATGATCCTGTAACACCAGAGCCCCGTTAAATGCAACTAGCGGTGCATCGCTAATTTCTAATTCTTCACCAATTTGTTTCATTCCTTCTGGTGAACGTGCAGATGCCAAAACAAAAGGGATATCTCTTTTTGTCAACTTTTTGACAACTGCTTTCAATCTGTCGCTAATTTGATGATGAGAATTTAAAATTGTTCCATCCACATCGCTCATCACTACTTTGACCGCTACCATTTTACTGTCCTCTCCTTTAAGATAACTTTTTATTTTATTATAACGAACTCATACTAAAAATTCTGCCTAAGTTTATACTTCTAAAAATTTGGTTTACTAAAATCTTTCAACACTCCTTATGCGTTTGAAGATTTTCACTTTATTGATAGCTTTTTTCATTTAAGCTCCTTAATTAGAGTTTCTTTTGTATCTCATTTAAAATAAGGAATGGAATATGATAAATATAAAAGGAGAATCTTATGTCACTATTACGTCTAGCTGATGTGCAATATCTGGCAACGGGACAAAAAATTATCGACCACGTTAGCTTTTCATTATCAAAAGGAGAGTTTTTAACCTTAACTGGACCTTCAGGGGGTGGCAAAAGTACGCTACTTAAATTAATTGCTACTTTACTCACACCTACAGCAGGGGAAATTTATTTTAAAGACAAAAAACAGACCGATTATGAAATAACCACCTACCGTCAGCAAGTTTCTTATTGCTTCCAACAACCTAGTCTTTTTGGTGAAACAGTTTATGATAATCTAATCTTTCCTTACACCCTACGTAATCAAAATTTTGATAAGCAGCGAGCAGAAAGTTTATTACAACTTGTAGACTTACCTCGCGACTATCTTTTAAAAAAAATCGTCGCTCTTTCCGGTGGAGAAAAACAGCGTATCGCTTTAATTCGCAATCTTATGTTTTTACCAGATATATTACTGTTGGATGAAGTAACAGCAGGCTTAGATGAAAAAAGTAAAAATATTGTTCATGATTTGATTACCACTATCCAAAAAGAAAATGTCGCAATTATTCAAGTCACTCATGATGCAGAGGAAATCAAAAAAGCTACTAGAACAATGTGGCTAGAGAAGGGGACACTTATTAATGAACCAATTAGCCGTTAATAATCAATCTTTAGTTTTAGCATTTATTTTGGTTTTAGTTGCTGTGGCAATTAGTTATAAGGAAAAACTGGGCTTAAATCGAGATATTTTTTATAGTATTTTACGAGCCGTTATTCAACTCTTTATCGTTGGTTACCTGCTAAAATATTTGTTTCAAGTTAATAATTTCTGGTTAACAAGTTGTATGAGTTTTTTTATTGTTTTAAACGCGGCTTGGAATGCCCATAAACGCAATCCAAGTCCCCACAAGCATTATCTAGACTCATTCATCGCCATTTTTATCAGCACCTATCTGACCATGGGCGTCTTAATGGCAGCCGGTGCAATTAAATTCATTCCTTCGCAAATTATTCCAATTAGCGGTATGATAGCAAGTAACGCTATGATTGCTATTGGTTTATGCTATCGCAATTTATTTGCCAAGTTTCACGATCAAAGACAGCAAGTTTTAGAAAAATTAGCACTTGGTTCATCTGTAAAGTTAGCTGCTTTACCTATTTTACAAGAAAGTATCAAAACTGCGATGCAACCAACTATCGATTCTGCCAAAACTGTGGGTTTAGTTAGTTTACCAGGAATGATGTCTGGCTTGATATTTGCTGGCGTAGATCCTGTCCATGCCATCAAATATCAAATTATGGTAACTTTTATGTTACTTTCCACCACTAGTTTAGGTGCAATTATTGCAAGCTACAAAGCATATAAAAATTTCTTCAATCATGATTTGCAACTTCGCTAAAACTTTGAGAAAAAAAGACAAGGAGGAAACGAAATGAAAATTGCATTTTTTGGTGCTGGTCAAATTGGTAGTGCCCTAATCAAAGGCATGCTTCACAGCAACCGTATATCTGCTTCAGAAATTTATGTTAAAGGTGGCCATAGTCAGACAGCCGCAAATTTACAAAAAGAATTGGGTTTCCAGCTTTTAACTAATTTAAACGATTTATTTGAAATGGATTTACTCGTTATTGCAACCAATAATAATAATGTTCTACCTATTTTAAAATCGTTGCCTAAAACAGTCTTAGACAAAAAAATACCAATTGTTTCAGTCGCCGGAGGAATAAATTTGATAGAAATGACCTCAGTTGTTGGTGCTGACTATCCTGTTGCCCACTGTATTCCAAACACACCCGTGCAAGTAGGGGCTGGCGTTTTAGGCGTTAGTTTTACGAAAAATATTCAGCCAGAAGAAAAAGAATTTATTTTGAAAAGTTTGTCCCCACTCGGTGCTGTATACGAAGTAGCAGAAGATGATTTGGGAATTGTTGGCTCTATTGCCGGGTGTACACCAGCTTTTGTTGCGATGTTAATTGAAAGTTTAGGAGACGCAGGTGTTCTTCACGGCTTAAAGCGTGACTTAGCGTATGAATTAGTGGAGCAAATGCTGCAAGGAACTGCTACATTAGCTTTGGAAAACAAGTTACATCCGGCAGTTCTAAAAGACGGTGTGACCTCACCAGGTGGGTCAACAATTCGTGGGGTTGCAGCCTTAGAAGCAAATAATTTTCGCCATGCTTTAATTGCTGCTATCGACGCCACAATGTCAGAGTAGTGTCAGAAATTGATAAAAATTTGCTCATCTGAGTAACACCAATTGACTTTTAACCTACATGTGCTAAAATCACAATCAAGCAAATTAATTATTCGCTGCTACCGGGCAGCTTAAAGAGGAACCCATTCCATTAGGTCTTTGTAGGAATGGGCCCCTCTTTTTTTATTTGTCTAGCTGATGAAACAATTTTATTTTAAAGAGATTTTCTTTACACAGCTTTGCATGATTTGCTAAAAATATTTAGGAGGTAGCATCACATGGCTTGGATTTATTTAGGATTGGCAGGTATTTTAGAAGTTTTTTGGTCGACGATGATGAAGGCAAGTGCAGGATTTGCCAAGTTAGATTATTCCATTTATACAATTATCGGCATGATTACCAGTTTCTTATTTTTATCAAAAGCGATCAAAGTGTTACCAATGAGTTTGTCCTATCCTGTTTGGACTGGAATTGGTGCAGTGGGCTCAATAATCGTTGGTGTTGTTTTCTTTCACGATAAATTAGCACCACTTACATGGGTGTTTGTAGCCCTATTATTAGTAGGCATCGTAGGTATTAAAGTAACGAGTGGACACTAAACTAAAAGAAGAAAATGGCCAATCAATTTCTCTTCGCTCTTTAAAAAGGAATCATTTCTGGATTCTTTTTGGTACTTCTTTGATTTTTACGTTGTAAAATCAAAAACTTATTGTCTAAACATACTGCATCAATGAAAATAAGCCTTTGGTATGTTGGTAAATTTCCAGTATCTACCACACGCCAAAGGCCTATTTGTTTATCGTCTTATTACTTACTAAATCTTTTGTTCTACGTTTTTGACAGTAATTTCTAATACGCGTGTCAAAAAAGGCAAATCTGATTTTACTTGCTCATAAATGGAACCCTCTGAAATAAATTTTGCCCGACCAACAATATGAAATCCAGCTCCTGGTCCCACTGTTCCTATTACTTCTTTACTACCTATAGTCATAAGAATCTGATCATTTTTAGCAATATCCATTTCAGTTGAATGCATACCTGCTGCAGGAATGTACAATTTGTCATGAATGACATGAATATAACTATTCCATGTATTGACAGCATGATAACCTGGTGCCTCTTGACTAGATGAGATGATCGTAACCACACCTTCATGACTTAAAACTTCCAGTAATTTTTCATTTAACATATTTAGGACTTCCTTTCATTTCAGCTACTTTTAAAAGTAATTACCAATAAAAAAGAGTAAATTCCCCAAAAATCAGTAAGTAACTTTTCTGCATTTAATCACACAAATAAAAAAGACACTTCCAAATTAAAGAAAGTATCTTTTATCAACTAAAAATTGGGATAGCAGGGTTCGAACCTACAATTGCTTGATTCAGAGTCAAGTGCCTTACCAGTTTGGCTATATCCCAATTATGCAACATAAAAAGGATAACGCCAAATTTTTTTCTTTTCAAATATTTTGTCTTACAGCAGCACACTATTTTTTTGATAGTGTTTTTTTATGATTTGTTTGGTATTTCGGATGATTGCCAGTAAATGGACGTTGTTGCAAATGATTTTCCCGTTCCTGTATGCGAGACTTCTGCATTTGTAACCGATTAATCTCTTGTTGCAGCTGCTCTTGCTCATCAGATGAAGCCGTTGTTATTGCTTTTTGTCGGATCGCGATTTCTTGGTCAACTTTGTCTTGCCACTCCTTCATAATTGTTTGCCATTGTTGACTGTCTTTTTCACTGGAATCTTTTAAAGAATCCCGTAATAAGTGAGAGTAACGTTTCATCGAATTTCCCCAAATTTGATTGCGATCAGCAAAATAGTCAACTTGTTCTGTTTTGTCTAATGTGTCGATAAAACGGCCTTCCTCGCGATCAATCATATTTTGCAAAAACGCTAAAATTGGCAGTACCAAGTAGATGATCAAAGCGGCGTGAACTTGAAATAACCCAATTATTAAAATGACTATACGCGCAATAAAGCTCAATATGTCTTGGCGATTCAATTCATCGACCCGACGCTTTTGCAAATCCAATTCCGTTATTGATTGCTTTGTTAATGCAGTAATGAGGCGACGCATCAATACAGTGACCACTAGAGTTAGTATTCCATAAATTAAAACCGTTTGCTGTGTTGTATCTTCAATTAAAATCCGTGTTGCTGCCGGTACCAAAGACAAGAAAAACAACAAGAGTAAATAAATCACGAGACTTTTATTTTTAACCTGTTCAATGCGATTGAAAGCATAGGCTGTTTGAAACCATAAATTTGCCACAAAACAAAAACTAATGAAATAAATTCCCACCGCACTAAACAACGTTTGCCAAATAATATCCCCTGTTACTGCATACTTTATTGGTATTTCTAATACCATAATTGTTAAAATGATGGCAATAATAGCATCACTAAATACAAGTACGCGTTCTTTTAGATTGTTCATTTATTTCTCCTCCAAACGAGTTACAAGTTTATTTAAAATATGATGAAATTGCTCTTTTTCGCTGATAGACAACGTCGCAAATAAATCTTCTCCAATATGCTTGCGTTCAGCTTGAATAGAATAAATATATTCACGCCCCTTATCTGAAAGAAAATAATTGGTGATACGACGATCCGTCGTATTTTGTTTTCTTATCAGATAGCCCTTTTGACTTAACTTTTTTAACAGCTCACTAAGCGAAGCTGGTCTGATATGCATCATTTCTGCTAATTCTTTTTGCGAATAGCCCTCATGCTTGGCTAACAAACGTAATAATCGATTTTGGCCAAATGAAAATTCTTCCGCCGTTTCTTTGCGCTTAGTATGACGTCTTATCAAGCGATTTAACTGCTGGAATTCTTCAAATAAAATTTCTTCTTTCATCAAAACACATCCTTTATTGTTCTAATATTACGCAATGATGATTCTTTCGTCAAATAGTTAGGTGCCTATCTATTTACAATTTCCAAAAAATCCGGTATAATAATTAGGTACCTAACTAATAAATGGAGGGGATTTAATGGCTCGAATGCGCTTTGACTTTGACCAAACAACAAAAAAACCTGAATTGACACTTGGCTTTATCCGTCGAATCCTCAATTATTTCAAACCACATACTTTAAAACTAATTTTGGTAATTTTTTTAATTCTTGCTACCTCTACTTTAGGGCTTGTGCCTTCTCTTCTATTGCAAAAAATAGTCGATGTCGCCTTACCTAAACACAATTTGACACAATTAAGTATTCTTGTGGGACTTTCCATTTCAGCCACAATTTTGCTGAATCTTTTACAAGTCGCACAAGGCTATTTAAGTACGTGGATTGCCAAAAACATTACGCTAACAATGAAAAACAATTTATATCGCCAGCTTTCCTTTTTACCTCAAAGTTTTTTTACAACTGTAAAAGAAGGAGAAATATTAACACGTCTAACCAGTGATGTAGACGGCATTCAACAAGTATTTCAAACTACCTTTATCAATGCACTGAGTAGTATCTTCATTTTAGCAACAACTCTTTTTGCTTTATTTTCTATGAACCCGATTTTAGCAGTGGTCGCTCTGGTTACCGTTCCATTATTCATTTTGCCAACTCGTAAAGTTGGTAAAAGAAGATGGCAAATTGCTTCTGCCAGTCAACAGGCTTTAAGCAAATTAAATCAACATACTCAAGAAACCTTAAGCACTAGCGGTAGTACGCTAATGAAACTTTTCACAAAAGAAGAAGAAGCTTTTGCAACTTTTAATAAAATTAACCAAGAAGTAACAGCTTTACAAATTAAAGAATCTTTAGCGGGACGTTGGTTTCGGATGGCAATGTCCGTCTTAATGGCAATTGGACCGATGTTAATCTATTTAGTAGGTGGTTTTTTACTAACTAGAGGACAATTAACTATTGGTGGAATTATCACATTTGCTTCATTGCTAGGTCGACTTTACAATCCTGTTACTCAACTTTCCAATATTCAAGTTGATTTATTGCGTTCCTTTGCCTTATTTGAACGTATTTTTGAATACATGGATATTACACCCGCAATTCAAAATAAGCCTAATGCAAAAAAATTGGTCATTGATCGTGGTGAAGTGGTATTTAGCGATGTTAACTTCCACTATGAAGAAAATGAAGTCTTAAAAACAATCAACTTAAAAATTCTTCCTGGAGAAACTTTGGCACTAGTCGGACCCTCTGGCGCTGGAAAATCAACATTAACGCACCTACTCACACGACTGTACGACCCGACAAGTGGAACGGTTACTATTGATAATCAGAATATTAAGGAGATAACCTTGACTAGTCTACGCCAAAACATCGGCGTGGTGAGTCAAGAAACCTTCCTTTTTAATGGAACTATTTATGACAACTTACTTTATGCAAATGAAAATGCGAGCAAAATAGAATTAATAGCAGCTACAAAAGCTGCTTACATTCATGACTTTATTATGACCTTACCAAATGGTTATGATACTGTCGTTGGTAATCGCGGCATAAAACTTTCTGGCGGGGAAAAACAACGGATTGCTATCGCGCGAATGATTCTAAAAAATCCTCAAATTTTAATTCTTGATGAAGCAACCTCTGCTTTAGATGCTATCTCTGAGTATTATGTGCAAAAAGCAATGGATAATCTGATGCAAAATCGGACAAGTATTGTTATCGCCCATCGTCTTTCTACTATTGCTAATGCTGATCAAATTGCTGTCATGGAACATGGCGAAATTGTTGAACAGGGAAAACATGCACAACTTATTGAAAAAGACGGATTATACGCAAGACTTTATCAAACACAATTTAAAAATACTGAAGCTGCAGCTTAAACTAATAAAAAAGTTGTTAACAATAGTTCAGCTTTTAAAGCAGCATACTTTATCATAGCGCCAAAAAATAGGACTATTTCCAATAAGTTTAAGGAAATAGTCCTATTTTTATTTATCTTTTATTTGCTAAGAATTTTTCGTTTGACAATTCTAACTTTTTAACCTTTTTTCGAAGCACTCGAAACACCATCAACTTCAGGCGTTGTAGCTGCGGTTACTGGGGTCTCTGTATCTTTTTTAGAGGCACTAGAGACACCATCAACCGCCGTTGTTTCCGCTTTTTTTGACGCACTGGAAACACCGTCAACATCGCCGACTAATTTTTGCCCGGTTTGTTGCAAGTACCATTCTACTATTGGCTTAAAGTCTAAAATGTATTCATTAATGCCCATATAATTTCCTTCCTTATCATGCATCGCTTGATAATTATGGACTATATATTTTTCAGGCATTTGTTTTGGAACATGTACGCGAACAACATCGGTTGCACCCGTTCGCAATTGTTGAATCACCCATTCCACATTTTTATAGGATTTTTCCGGATGACATTTTGCTAATGGATTTCCCACTTGACCAGGTACGCGTGCGGCTAACATTTCTTCAGCTGATTTAGTTTGGTTGTAATATAGGAATTGGTTGTTGCTGTCTGCATAGGTTAATTCCATCGGCATCGAGTCCAAAAAATAATTCAACTGGTCTACTGTTAGTAGTCCTCGATTTAATCTAACATAATCATTACCTTCTGCTGGATGAACAATTGCAGATGCTTGCTCTAGCCAGTCATCTGCCCACATATCTGCTCCGACAATTGTTGTATCGATTTTGCCCGTTGCATATAAATCTTCTGGTTCAGCTTCAGGTTTTGGATTCATTGCTGCAGTAACATTAATAAATTGTATGAATTTTTGTAATGTACTAAAAAGAAAATCAATGGTACCTTGGTCTTTCAAGTTATCATTTTCATCAAACGCATTCTTAACTTTCCCAAGTAAAAACTCATTGCCAGGCATTACCATTGCATTGACACCAGGGGCATCTAATATTTGGCGTAAATGTAATTGCGCCCGCGAAGAACCTTGATCATAATAAGAAGCACCAACAATCATTACGGGTTTGTTTTCTAGTGGATGAATCTTAAATGATAACCATTCAATGACGCTTTTTAAAGCAGCAGGTATCGTGTGATTGTGTTCAGGTGTCGCGATAATTACGCCATCTGCCATTTTAATTTTGCGATTTAATTTTTGAATTGCAGGACTATTGGTTACATCTTCACTTTGATTAAACAAAGGAATATCAGTAATTTCCAACAACTCAAAATCAAATAAATTATCAAATTTTTTGCCAATAAATTTTAATAAAAGACGGTTATAAGAAAGATCTGCGTTTGATCCGACGATACCGACAATTTTCATATAAAAGACTCCTTTATACTTATAAATAGTTAGGTTCTAGCAATCTGTCTTTAGACATTATCCCAAGAAAAGTTTTCTGTTTCTTGTTGATTTACAGCGTGAGCATTTTGCAATTGTTTCGTAATCGCAACAAAAATTAAAAAATCTTGGAACAATCCCGCTAGTTTTTCCCGTTGTTCTCCATCTTTTAGCATACCATCTGCACTAAAAGCCGCTAAAGAATGGCTTAACAAAAATTCCGAGCTAGGCATAATCCGCGCTTTTAATTCAGGTGCATCCAAAATTTGACGCAAATGAGCTTGTGCTCGTGATGATCCTAACGTACCATAAGAAGCCCCTGTAATCATAACAGGCTTATCAACAAAGGGATAAATTCCATAAGATAGCCAGTTTAATACGTTCATCAATGCTGCTGGTACAGCATGATCATATTCTGGTGTACTAATAATTACTCCATCACTTTTACTGATTTTTTCAGCAATTGTTTGAACAATTGCTGGTATTTTGTTATCTGCGGGTTTATTAAAAAGGGGAATATCTTTAATTTCAATTAACTCAATTTCTGCTTCATTGGCAAAACTTTTTTGCATATACTGTAACAATTGGCGATTGGTTGAATCTTTTGAATTCGTACCTACAAGACCGATAAATTTATACATTTGAAAAATCCTTTCTCTACATTAAATCTTTAATCCCATCAGATAGAAGAATTTCCTCTGTTGTGATGATAATTCCTTCAATACCTGGAGTCAGGCTTAAAGTCTGCAATATTTCAGTAGAGGTTAAGCCAAACAGACGTGTCGTCCAGATTTCACCATCCACTGATTTTTTTGAAATAATTGTTAAACTAAGAACATCCGTTTCAATTGGATAGCCTGTCTTAGGGTTAATAATATGGTGATAGCATTTATTTTCTTTAATTAAACTTCGCTCATAAATTCCAGAGGTAACAATAGATTGGTTGCTGAGTTTTAAAACGAGACTGGTTTGATTACGCTTTTTGCTAGGATCTTGAATGCCAACACGCCATAATCCATCTTCATGCTGCTTTGCAGTCCCTAAAACAACTACATTGCCTCCTAAATTAATTAATGCGCCGGTTACTTTTTCTAATTTTAAATATGCTACTAGTAAATCAGCAATAAAACCTTTAGCTAATGATCCTAAATCCAGTAGCATCCCTTTTTCAGTTAGAAAAACACTGTGTTCTTCATCATGCAACAGAATATTACGAGGGTCCGTATTCACTAACAAAGTCTTAATCTCGTCATCTGAAGGGACTTTGGCATCACTAAAACCAATTCTCCAAGTTTGAATCAAAGGTCCTATGGCAATATTCAAATAGTCACTGGTCAAACTTTTTTCTTTGCCTAATTTAATTAGCTCATACAAGTCTGGATGGACAACGACCTTTTGAATTCCAGCATTGTGATTGATTTCCATCAACTCTGAAGACGGATCATTTGCACTAAAACGCTTTTCATAGATTCTCAATCGCGTTTCTAGCTCATCTAAAATTTCTTCCGCTTTTTTATGCTCAACCAAAAGATCAATAATTGTTCCCATCATATGCAACTGTCTTGTTGCCAAATCAGATACCTCCTTATCTAACGAAAGGTTAAAAGCGGACAAACCTCAATTAACCTCTTGTAGCAACTGGGAAATTACTCGCAATTCACGCTCATTCCGGTTAATTTTGGCGTACGCTCGTGCATCGGTTAAACGTTCTAAAATCTCAACTTTTGGCATATTGAGTTTCATAGCATTACAAGCTAACTGCGTAGCAACTCGTGCTAAATAGAAGGTAATATGATTATCCGAGCAAATAGTAATTGCATATTCCAGCAAAGTATTGCCAACTTCATATTCGCCAATTTCACTATAAAAAACACCACATTGGTATAAGATATGCAAAACTCGCCAGGTTTCTTCGATTGTTTTTACCGGATAGTCATAAATTTTACGGAGAACTTTATCAAAAAATATTTCCGCTTTGTCTTTTTCGTCAGCTTTTACATAAACAAGCCCCATCCCGGTATAAGCAAGCAACTGATACAAACTATCCTCTTGATCCCCTAACAATAACTGGTTAAAGGCAAATAATACTTCAAAAGTTGGCGCTTTTTGAGAATACAAAAGAAATCCTGATAAATAATGGTAGCGCATTTGTAATTCATGCGTATCTAATTCACTTGGCAATATATCAGTTAACATTTTTTGTGCTTTTTCGTATTCCATTGTAATTAGTAAAAATTCAATTTCAGTAAAAGTTTCAATAAGCTTGGTTTGTTTCACCCCAATTTTAGGAAATAATTCTCCTACTGGGAAATTCAAACGTTCACAAAGTTGTAAGAGAATTTTTAAACTTGGTACTTGACCTTTCTTTTCAAACCGACTTAACGTTGCTTGTGTACAAATACCTTGCGCTAATTCAATTTGTGAAAGACCAGCATTTTTGCGCGCGGCAACAAATTTTTCAATATGCATGGAATCCTCCTTAAAATTGTGTTTTATTTCACTTTCAAATTGAAATCGTTTTACATCTGCATACTACGCCCACTTTTTTAGCAAGTCAAAGCCGATATATAAAATTTTATATATAGTTTTTGACAAATTTTACATATCGTACATTTTTTTGAGCGTATAAATAAAAAACTTCGCAAACGACAAAAATCAATTTCTTAGCATCTGACTAAAGAGCAGCAGGTAAGAAAATTATCTTTCTGATAGTTTGTGAAGTTCTTTTAATTAACTTTCAACAATATACGCTTCATAAGGCCGTAATTTATTTGAAATGTTCATATTTTTTGATTGCTAAGAATCACTTTTGCTTTTTGATCACTTGTAACAAAAGGATTTTTGATTATTTGTTCACTCAGATTGGCGACGATTCACCATTGCCTTGCTTGATCTTTTCGTAGGTAAGCAAAAATAGCTTCATCTACTTTCAATAATAACTCGTAGGAACTTTCTTTTAAAATTTTTTCTTTGTGGCGTAAGGAAATTAACTTTTGATAATAGCGGTAAATAGACTGATCTGCCGCCAAATCATTTGCACCAGTAAAAGTCCTTTTTTTAAACCCAAATAAGACCGAAGAGAGTAATTCTGGATTATTAGCATAATCAGCACAGTTTAAAGAGATAAGTTGTGCTTTAGCAGTAATCACACCTTTTGCTTTGGCATATTCATAAATCAAACGCGCCAAGTAACTTTTTCTGACTCCAGATTCCCCAGTGATAATCAAAGAAAATCCGTGGGGGGATACTTAATAGCCGCTTTGCATGCTTTAATTACTTTTTTAGGGAACATTCGCCACCAATAAAGGTATTAAAGGGGTCCTTAATCTCCTTTATACGCCAATATACAGGTTTGTACCGTATTTTTCGACCAACTCTTCTTTCAATAATTGAGATAAATAATGACTAACCTCTAGTCAAACAATTTTCATCTGCAATTTGTTGCGTTGTCAAATCTTTTTGACCACTATTTTCCAACTGCTTAAGTGAGTTAAGCACTTCATACCTTGCTTTTGTCATTATTCTCACCGCCCCTATTTTCAACTGACTAAAAACAAAAGTAATTGTTTAATCTTTACAATGGAATTATTATTCCACGAAAGTAAAGTAAAAAAGTCTGCGTTAACTATTCCACTCTTATCTTTCCAATGCACGTATTAAAAAAATTTTTGCATACCACTTACTTTATCCTATATTCTCATACCAAAAAAGCACAAAATAGAACTGGATCTCTATTTTGTGCTTTTATACTTTTTATTTAAAAGTTGTTAGTTTACTAGCAGAAAGTCTAACCGACTGATAGCCTGATTCTGCAGCTTTTCCTACAGATAAAATTAAAACAGGTAAGTATCGTTTTTCATCTAAATCAAAAGTTGTTGCCAAGTTTACTGCTTCAAATCCACCAATTGCATTGGTATCATAACCATGAGCACGTGCTACTAGCATAAACTGCATCGCAGCAAGACTAGCATCCCGTACAATAATAGTATCCATTTCTTGTAAAGATAGATTTTGATAGTAAGGAATAATCGTTGCTAATTGGCGATCATGAACGTCTTTGGGCATGAGACCCGCATTTAATGCTTCACCATAAATTTCCTCTCCATACTCATAGTTTCTGCGATCACCAAAAATTAAAATCATCGCGGCAGACGTGTCATTTTGCAATTGATTAAAATGAATAAATGGTTTTAACTTTTCTTTTCCTTCCTTTGTATCTACTACAACATAACGCCAAGGTTGTAGGTTCACCGAAGACGGCGCACGATTTGCTTCATCTAACATTTTAAGCATCTCTTCTCTGCTAATTTTCACCTTATCATCATAGCGTCGAATTGATTTGCGATTCAAAACAATATCACTAAAATCATTATTTATAAAAGCTGTCATTTGCTTGCTCCTTTATTAAAAAAATGATGAACTAACTGCTAAAATATACTTGATTCAAGCTTCATCCGCAAGATTAAAGCTTAAATTATAAAAGAAAGTTTAGTAGTCCGCTTAAGATGATAACTTTTTAAAACGAAAAAGTTCCTTCTACATGATTTAAAGACATAGTCATTCAAACTTTACTTTTTTCATCAGTGAACTAGCTGTTGATAGAGCGGCATTAATTCCATTAAAGTTGCGCTAGTTACATTTTCAATTTGAGAGTAGTTATCTTTCATTAAAATTTTTCCAATTTGAAAAGTTTTGCCTGCTAGCCTTGTTTGAAATTCCACTTGTATTTTTTGATCCGTTAAATAATCTTTTAAAGGTAAATGATCTTCCAATTCATGTTCTACTTGTGGCCAAATATAATAGTCATTTATATCAATATTTCGGCTCCAATCAGCAATTTCTTGCAATAAAGCATTATAGG
Source organism: Enterococcus saigonensis (assembly GCF_011397115.1). Classification (NCBI taxonomy): domain Bacteria; kingdom Bacillati; phylum Bacillota; class Bacilli; order Lactobacillales; family Enterococcaceae; genus Enterococcus; species Enterococcus saigonensis. The sequence goes on from NZ_AP022822.1 coordinate 2,146,583, forward strand.
CCCCGATACTCCCATTCCGATCATCACTTTTGTAATGTTGAAACATTAAGTAAATTTGATATTGTTTTTTATTTAACAATACAGCTAAACAGGCATTTTCGTTTTGACGATTATCACTACGATAAGCACTCCAAAAATGATTACGTAAATTCCAACCATTAGTCCAGCTTTCTATTTTGGGTTTTGTAATCGCAAATTCCTTCGGCAGCTTACGAACAATTGTCAAATTCAATTCTTTCCATTTTTGCCAATGTTTTTTGTAATCTGATTTAATACCTTCAATTTCTGCTGGTGAATACATCGTCTTCAATTGTTTAAATGTATAATTTTCTCTATCTAAAATTTCAAAGTCCATAACATCTAATTCCATTTTTTCCCTCTAATCATTCATAAAAAACTTCATCTAAAAATAATCCGGCAGCTGGAACTGTTTCTCCTGCATCTTGACGTATTTTATTTTCTAAAACATCATCAATGACATTCATATCTAATTTACCCATGCCAATTTCTAGTAAAGTACCAGTTAAGATTCGAATCATTTTATGCAAAAAACCATCCCCAATAAAAGTAAAATGCAACATAGCACCTTCTTTTTCAATTCGTATTTCTTCAATTTTACGAACAGTTGATTTTTTGGTTTTTTTCAAAGCAGAAAAGCCAATAAAATCATGTGTTCCAAGTAATTTTTCAGACGCTTTTCCCATTTTTTCAAGATCTAATTCTTGTGGTACATAAAAGCTATGATGTCGATAGAAAGCGGTGGGAATAACATCGTTCCAAACATAGTAGCTGTATTGTTTAGCCTTGGCATTGTAGCGCGCATGAAATCTATCACCCACTTCTGATACGTCTTTAATAACAATATCATTTGGTAAGTATCGATTAAGAAAAGTAAGTATTTCATGAGTAGATAACGTA